>DUAG01000056.1 GCA_012960925.1 Candidatus Manganitrophaceae bacterium | reverse complement strand
TCACCCGGATAAAAAGGTAAGCGGCGCCCAAGCGGCAAAGATCCTTTCCGGTCTGCTCAAGAAGAAAGTCCCCGCGCCTGCCAAGCCGGATGCAGACCTTACTCGAGGAGAAGCGGCTCAACTGGTTTATCAGTCTTTGTGAAATTGTTTCAACTTTATCCCAACTTACCATGAGAAAACCATCCTACTTAAGTCTTATGGGCCTTCTTCTCTGCTGCTCCATCGCGTCGGCTCGGACATCGCCCAACATTATTCTCTTCCTTGTTGATGACATGGGCTTGATGGACACCTCCGTCCCGATGTTGGCAGATCAGGACGGCAAACCAAAACGCCATCCGCTCAACGATTGGTATCGCACCCCGAATATGGAACGGTTGGCCAAGCAGGGGATTCGGTTCTCCCAATTTTACGCCCAGTCAGTTTGCTCGCCGACCAGAGCATCCATCATGACGGGGCAAAACTCTGCCCGTCACCGGGTTACCCAATTCATTTCGCCCGAGAAAAAAAACGCCGGACCAAAGGGCTGGAGATGGGAAGGACTGACCAAAAAGGATGTCACGCTCCCCTCACTCCTAGGCAAGGAGGGATACCATACGATTTTCGCCGGCAAGGCACACTTCGCCCCGGTCGGATTCGCTGGGGAGGATCCAAAAAATCTAGGCTTCGATATAAACATTGCGGGGTGTTCATTCGGGCAACCTGGAAGTTATTACGGAGAAGATGGCTACGGCAATTTGAACCCAAAACGTAAAAAGCGGGCCGTGCCCGGGCTCGAGAAATACCACAAGACCAATGTTTTCCTCTCCGAAGCAATCACCCTTGAAGCCAAAGACGCCATTGATCAATCGTTGAAAAAGCAAAAGCCTTTCTTTCTCTATATGTCTCACTATGCGGTGCATAGCCCATTCAATTCGGACCCTCGGTTTGCTGCCAACTACAAGGATTCAAAGAAACCGAAAAGTGCTCAGGCATACGCTACCTTAATCGAAGGAATCGACAAATCCCTTGGTGACCTGATGGATCACGTCGCAAGCAAAGGCGAGGCTGAAAACACTCTGATTCTGTTTGTTGGCGACAACGGATCGGACGCGCCTTTGGGCCCGGTCCACGGATACTCTAGCTCCGTTCCGCTCCGCGGGAAGAAGGGAACCTGCTACGAGGGTGGGATGCGCGTCCCCTTCATCGCGGGTTGGGCCAAGCCCGGGAAGAAAAATACTTTCCCCATCGCAAGTGATTCTCTTCACAACGATCAGATCGGAACGGTTATGGATCTCTATTCGACCATTCTTGAAACCGCGGGAGCAAAGAACCCCTCGGGTCACGTCGTGGACGGGGTAAGTTTGCTCAAGCAATTGTCGGGTGTGATAAGCCCCGATCGGCCCGATCATTTCATGTGTCACTTTCCCCATTCTCACCGCAGTTCCAACTTCACTGCCTTTCGCAAGGGTGATTGGAAATTGATCTACCGTTACAAAGGACAAACCAAATACGAGCTATACGATTTACAGAAAGATCCATTCGAAACCAATAACTTGGCCGAAAGCGAACCCTTCAAACTGAAGGCAATGACCAAGGCAATGGCCGGTCGACTTGAAAAGGAAGGCGCACTATATCTTTCTGATGGCGACACAGTGTTGAAGCCGGAGATACCGGGCTCTGACTGAACCGTCATTACCCGGGAGTCGCCCGCGGTGAAATTTTTTTGTCCAAATTCAGGCCGCAGCGTGGACCTGATATTAGAACTGGCTTGTCTGCCAAAGATGACCATGGATCACCAACACGACCACGAACGCTTCACCGTTCGATTCTCGTGGTAGTACCGAACCGTACGGATGCCCGGGATATTCTGCAGGAGACGGCGGTTGCTCTTTGGCGTCAGTTTGATTCGTATGACCCGCAGCGGTCGTTCGTGAACTGGGCGATGGGTTTTGCGCGGATTGAGACGCGGCGCTTTCTTGCGCGTGCGCAGCGTCGCGCCCAGCTCTCCGAAAAGGCGATGGCTGCGCTGGAACGAGAAATGGATGGCGAGTCCGGGTTTGCCGTTGAGGTGGAACGGCATCGGGCCACCTGCATGCAAAAACTCGGTGCGAAACAGCGTGCCTTAATTCAGGGATATTACCACGAGAACCGAAGTGTGGAGTGGCTTGCAGAACAAGGCGGGCGGACGGTCGAGGCGGTCTATAAATCAATCCAACGCACACGCCTCGATTTGCAGACGTGTATTCAGAGGCAGATTAGAAACGAAATTATATGAGACCTTCTCAAGATTGGGACGCACTCATCCAGAAGCATCTGGACGGGCAAACGACAGAGGAGGAGGCTCAGGCTCTTTCCGCTGGGATTGAGGACGATGCCAATGCGCGATCGCAATATCTCAAGGCTGCACAGGTTCACGGCGCGTTGGCTGATGAAACGCTGGCCTTGGACGTGGAATCAGAACCGGAGGTGAAGGCAGCTGCGCCGGAACTGCAAAAGGTGATCGGG
>DUAG01000055.1:69577-78541 GCA_012960925.1 Candidatus Manganitrophaceae bacterium | reverse complement strand
AGAAACACTGCTGATCCTACCGCAGCTTGCCTCTCTTTCCAACTACCAAAGTTGCACTTACTTGTTGAATTCACGTAATGTGATCCTTTCCAATAGATCTTTCGACAATCTTCGCAACGGTAAAACTGATCGTAATATAATATCGTCTTGGGCTCTAACTGGTCGATAATTTCACTTTTTTGAACTGCCCCGATTTTGCCATTACACTCGGCACATCGACGAAAGGAATTCACTTGTGCGTAAAGATCAAAATTCTTGAGCACCTCCTTGAGTTGTTGCTTCGGGTCTGTTGAGCGGAGACAGTACACGTGCGTGATCTCTTTTCGGAATAAGAGTCGCCGGTCTCGGGTTAAAATGATGCGGGTTTTATCTACGGAAATACGGACGATATCCGGATCGGCATAATCGTTCCTGTACGCGACATCAAACCCCAACAGGCGGAGTAATCTCGCCAACTTACCAAGATGCACATCAAGAATAAAGGTCGATTTTCGCGAGGGTCTGCCTCGAAGTTTTACAATCGGTGAGATATCGAGGGTTTTGAAAAAGGGATAGACGGATACCCGGTCACCATGTCGTAAGTAATAGTTGAAACCGACCGATTTTCCGTTAACAAGAATCAGATCGACCTCCGTATGGGGGATGCCGATCGCTTCTATCGGATCTTTGATGGCCGGTTTTTCATGGAAGCGGTAGGGAAGGTCTGTTTTCCTTTTTTCAGGAGGAAGGAAATCGTTCAGTTCTTCGTAAAACCGAAATAGCGCTTTTTTCTCGCCCATGCCTTTACCCCGTTCACCTGAATAGGTCCTATTGGTATATTACACCATGGGAGCGCTCCAGTAATAAAGGAACTCTGCCCTGACTATCCAATTAGGGATGCTCGGTTAACATCTGTCTGTTCAACACGTTCTTGTTCATGAAATCGTATCATGGTATCTTGCCATATTCCCATCTCCTTCATTGGAAAAGATCCCTTATGAAAAAATATGATGTGATTATTGTCGGAGCGGGTCCGGCGGGGGGTGTCTGTGCACGTGAGCTCTCGGCGACGGGCAGGAAAGTCTTACTGGTCGAGAAAGCGAAGGACTTTTTTGCCAATGATTTCTCGAGCGGCGGCTCGACGTTGGAGACCTTGAAAACATTTGATCTCCCGGAATCTGTCGTAGGGGCTTTCTGTAAACAGGTCAGGATCTCCTCTTCCGAGGAGTCGCATCTCTGGCGGTCGGCCGACCCGATCGCCATCGTATTCGACTTCCGAAAACTTCGTACATTTCTAGCAGATGAAACAAGCAACAATGGAAGCGACCTTTTATTTGCAAGCTCCTATCAGGGCTATGAGACCCAGGATGGCATCATCCTTGTTTCTTTTAAAAAATCGGGCACCCGGACCATCGAACAGTTTCAGACAAAAGTCCTGGTCGATGCCACGGGTTCGGAACGGAAGGTTTTATCGCACGGCGCACCGCGTCATCAAAATGCCATTGTCGGCACCGGCATAGAATTCCTTGTTGAAGTCCCGGAAGAGGTTTATCGGTCCCATGCTGAATGCCTTTCTTTTTTCATCGGACAAAGGTGGATGCCCCAGGGATACGCCTGGATCTTTCCGATGGAAGCAAATCGCCTGAAGGTCGGCGTCGGTCGGAATTATCCAAATGAGCAGGTTGTGCCGCATCAAAAATCATTTCGTTTTTATCTCGACCGGTTGATGTCGGCCTGCCTTCAAACCGACGCCATCACGATCCTCGATCAACACGGAAAAACCCTCTCCTATACCTCCCATCAACGCGACCGTTATTTCGATAAAAATATCATTGCCATCGGGGATGCGGTTTCTACCGTTAACCCCTTGACTTTCGAGGGGATACGTCATGCCATGATGAGCGGCCGGGTCGCGGCCCTTCATGTGAACAATTTACTTGATAACAAGATCGTCAATTTTCAGGGATACAAAGTAGCAATGCGCCGCATGAGCGGATTCAAATGGATCGTTTCCGAACAACTCACGCAAAATATCTACCGGGAAGCGGATGATCAAAAGGTGAACCTGATGTTGGGAGCCTTAAAGTCCTTTACAATGGAAACCCTGCTTGATCTTGTTTTCTACTATCGCTTGAAAAGCGCGGTTAAATTTTACGCCGCCTACACCGGACTTCGACTCAAGGCCGCTCTCACGAGGTCCGGTTGAGAAAGGCTTGAGATGCGGATCAAGCTGTTTCATCCAGACTTCAGGGCGGTTTTATTCCTTGTTGCCGTCCGCCAATTCTTTCTTTGGAGATTCCAGAGGAAGTGGCAGGGATGGGATGATATGGAGATCGCGTTGCGGGAAAGGAATCTCTATATTATTTTCACGGAATTTTCGAACGATTGCACAATTAATATCGGAGCGCACCAAGCGATTCCGTTTGGGATCATTAATCCACACGCGGAGACTCATGTTCCAGGATGAATCCGCAAATTCTTCAAGCAGGACCTCTGGCGGCGGCTTACGTAATACTTCTGAACGCTCCTCGGCAACCTCCTTCAGCGACCGCAATACCGTATCCAGGTCAGAACTGTAGGAGACACCCACGGGTATATCAAGACGAACCTTCGGATCGCTATGAGACCAATTCACAACGGTGCCCGAGATAAACTCTGAATTTGGAACAATAATCGATATATTTCTTAAAGATCGAATAGTCGTTGAACGAATATTAATCTCGGTGACGTCTCCTTCCGTGTCGCCGACCGTGACCCGGTCCCCCACTCTGATATGGCGCTCGAACAACAAAATCAGGCCTGATATGAAATTAGAGGTGATATTCTGCAAGCCAAAACCGATCCCAACGGAAAGAAAGCCGAAAATGACAAGCAGCCCACTGAGATCAATGCCGATCACTTGAAAGGCAACAATAACACCAATGAATAAAACGAAGTATTGAACAATACGGGACAGTGAATAGCGTGTGCCCCTTTCTATCCTCAAGCGCGCAAAAAATTTCGTCATTAAAATATTTCGTAATATCCTGGCAGAAAAAGTGAATATGGCAGTCACCATGCCAAAGGTGATCAAAGAACGGGTGGTGACATTCGTTTCCCCAACCTTGAATATTGTGAAATCTAAAATACCTTTGATGATCGCTATCACTTCAAGAAACGTCATTTACTCTCCTTGAATACGCGCCCCATCCCGGAATGGGGCATCAGAATTATTTCCAATTCTGGAAATCCGATCCTGTAGGATTTTGGAAAACCCTTAGGTCAAACTTCGGGAGTGCCGCTAACACATGGTCAAAAATATCAGCTTGAATAGCCTCGTAGTTCGCCCAGACCTGATCATTACTAAAAACGTATATTTCAATGGGCAGACCATGTTCCGTCGGCGCCAAATGCCGCACTAAAAAAGTCATATCCTTATGGATTTTGGGGTGATTGCGTAAGTAATTTACAATGTAGGCACGAAAGGTTCCAACATTTGTTAAACGTCGGCCATTGATCAAGGCGCTGACATCCACGTTTTCTTCTTTATTGAAGGCCTCTATGTCTGAAGTTTTTTCTTTGAGATAGGTTTTTAATACCTCCACATTTTCAAGTTTCTTTAAAAGCGCCTCGTCAATAAACTTGATGGAATTCATATCAACACAGATAGAACGCTTAATTCTCCGGCCTTCCGATTCCGACATCCCTTTCCAGTTTTTAAACGAATCGTTGATCAAGGCCTGCATCGGAATCGTCGTGATTGTTTTATCCCAGTTTTGTACCATGATCGTTGTTAAGGTCATGTCGATAATGTCACCATCGGCACCATACTTTGGCATTTCAATCCAATCGCCTCGCGCCACCATATTATTAGAGGTCAATTGGATACCCGCGACCAGGCCGAGAATCATGTCCTTGAAAATCAACAAAATAACCGCAGTTAAACCGCCAAAAATACTTAAAAAGCCCCAGGGAGATTTATTCATTAGGGTAGAGATGACAAACAAGGCCGTTAAAAAATACACAAGGGTCTTGACGGCCTGAAGATAGCCTTTAATCGGTTTTTTACGGGAAACCTCAAAGCGTTGATAGATGATTAATACGGAATTTAACACCGCATTTATGACCCAACACCCCACCAGAATCATATAAGCATTTGCCACACGCTTAATTACATCAATCACCCCCTCGGAGGCTTGAAACCAGATCGGC
This sequence comes from Candidatus Manganitrophaceae bacterium, assembly GCA_012960925.1. Taxonomy (NCBI): domain Bacteria; kingdom Pseudomonadati; phylum Nitrospirota; class Nitrospiria; order Candidatus Troglogloeales; family Candidatus Manganitrophaceae; species Candidatus Manganitrophaceae bacterium. Next base: position 74,371 of record DUAG01000055.1, on the reverse strand, counting down.
GCTAAAAAGTAAATTAAAAAAGCTGGAGCAAATTGCGAGACATTCTTGAAGACGTTCTGATCAAGAAAAATATCATCCCAATCATTTTTTGTTTTTCGCGTGATGGTTTTCACCAAGCGCATTACAAATTTCTTTGCAGAAATATTCACGACCCAACACAAAATCAACAATGCGATGATCTTAATTACGATAATAGTCGTTCCTATATATTGATCCGGGACCCCTCCCTGACTCAGCCAAGCTTGTAACATATCCACTCCCTTTTATAATGTTGGACCAAGTTTACTCACACATATAAACCCGCACAATATCCCGATGACCAGGCCCATTGAAAATTGTATCCGCCCAGCCAGCCGGTAACATCCAGGACCTCTCCTATAAGATAAAGGCCGGGGACCTTTGTGGCCTCAAAGCTTTTTGAAGAGAGTCCTCGGGTATCTATTCCGCCGGAAGTCACCTCTGCGATTCGATAGCCCCCCGTTCCGGAGGGGATCAGTGTCCACTGATGGAAATGCCGGGCAATAGATATAATTTCTTGTTGATTGTATTGATTGACGGCCTTGTTGTCAGCAACAAAAGTAAGCCATCGTTGTGCGAGCCGTTTACTGAGGTGTTCTGCCAACAGGGTCTTAAGCATTGCTGCCGGGCGGCACTTTTTCCAGACTTCCATTGCCTTCACCAGATTAAGCTGAGGCAGCAGGTTGATTGTGATTTTATCTCCTGGATACCAGTAATTTGAAATTTGGAGAATCGCGGGACCACTCAATCCTTTGTGGGTAATCAGCATCGCCTCGTCAAAGACCTTCCCATTGCAAGACACAGAAACCTCTGCGGAAATCCCTGAAAGTCCTTCCAGTTTTTTTGCATTATTCCGATCCAAAGTGATGGAAACCAAGGCGGGCCGAGAGGGTAAAACATTCAGCCCAAACTGCAAGGCACACTTGTACCCAAAATCACTTGCCCCGATTTTAACATAAGATAAGCCCCCGGTCGCAATTACAAGGGATGTGCAGCAAAGTTCGCCGATCGAAGTCTTGAGCTTGAATAAATTTTGTCTCTCAATTTTTTCCACCCGACAGTTTGTTTTTATTTCAACCTGTCCGGCTCGGCATTCCTCTAATAACATATTTAATATTTCTCTGGATCGGCTGGTGCAGAAGAGTTGCCCCAAGGTTTTTTCATGGTAGCGGATTTTATGCCCTTCAACCAAGGCGACAAAATCTTCCGGTCCGAAACGGCTGAGGGCAGATTTACAAAAATGAGGATTATGAGAAATAAAATGTTCCGCTTCGACGCTCCGATTCGTGAAATTACACCGTCCCCCGCCGGAGATCAGAATTTTTTTTCCGACGGAAGAGGCATGCTCTAGCAGCAGGACGGATCTTCCACGTTGTCCCGCAGTAAGCGCGCACATCAGTCCAGCCGCACCCGCGCCGATGATGATGACATCTTGTTGGTTTGTAAGAGACATTCAGGCGATGTATAGAAAGGAGGTCACTCTGCAATCCTCGCTCATAGACACATACGTTTTGATTCTGTGTTCCTCGTGCCTAGCTCTGTAGAATGGGTCTCGCGAAGCCAAATAGTGGCCTGCAGACGTTACGATTGACTCTCTAATCTCCCGGGTACCTGCGACGGATCAATTGAATCACTTCGTCGAGCTGCTGAAGAAAACGGGATCGGTCACGCTTCTGTAGTGGTGCCGGCCCACCCATTATCTCTCCTGCGCCACGAAGTTCTGACAACAACTCCCGCGTCGCAAGAGCATCACCGATATTATTTTCCGTGAATGGCTTTCCAGTTGTTCCAATGACATATGCGCCCTTCTCCAGGCATCGGCTGGCAAGTGGAATATCCGCCGTAATGACAATGTCGTGAGCTTGTACTTGCTCTGCAATCCAATCATCGGCCTCATCGAGACGTGTCCCGACCACTTTAAGTACAAGCCCTGTGCGATCAGGGATGCGCATCCAGGAGTTGGCCACCAATGTGACCGCCAAACGATAGCGGTTTGCAACACGATATACTTCCTGTTTGACCGGGCATGCATCTGCATCAATAAAAATTTTCAGCAAAATAGACTCCTGGAACATACGGCAGTTTGATAATAGCCAATTCGACTCTTGATTTCCAGCATCTATGTAAAGAGCATTTTGGAGATGACTCTGATACCCATCACGATAAAACACCATGAAGCGCCGTTTAAGAACCCCCGAATAAGTCATGAATTAGTTTTCATGGCACTTATGTCCCGGTTCTTCGTTGCAAATCTGGAAAATAGCAGGCTATTCTCAGAGATTCGCACCTTAAATCGGAGGTTCCTTAATTGATCTTTACTCTTTAAAACGTTACTCTAATCTGAGAAACGAGACCACCTTTTTCGCCGATCTGGAGATTCTATGGAAGATGATAAAAAAGACCTCCATTCTATATTTTCAAATCAAGATCCTGATTCCGGAGGCTATGGTGAGCGGGAAGAAGACCATGCGAAGCCAACAAAACCCAGAACAAGTGCCGCGTCAAAAACGAAAAAGAAGAAAAAAAATAAATCCGCCAAACTTTCTCGGAAAAAGAGTAGGAAATAAATGAACCTCTGATTAAGTCTGGGTTGAGCTTTTCAGGAGATAAAATGTTGTGATTTAAGTCGGAAACCGAGGAGAACAGCCAGCTAATTTCAAGATTTGAAATGCAGAAACAGGACCTTTTGGCCTAGAAAAATAATTCATGACTTATTCAGAGCTTCCTAAAACCCCCACTTAAGATCGAGACTCGAATCACCAAATCGCTACGCACTTAGGCCAGGTCCCCTTATTGGGTTTTTGTGAATGACCCTTCTTTCTAAACCCCTTTCTGGGAATAATCATACTTGAATTAGAATCTTTATACCCCATTATTTTTGTTGAGATCCCTAATTCTACGATTGCGTATTTAGAAACCTTCAAGTCGCCTAAAATTTCTGCGTTATCGGACACCTGACTCCCACCGTACAGGTGAGTACGCCTCGCTCGCCCTTATGGCCTCTGGCCTTGGTTTTCAGGCAACTTGACGGTTTTTCCCAAGATCCAATCGCAGATCTTTGGTGAGATTTGCTTTCTTGACACTGGCCTTGAATGAGAGGAGAATGGATTGGTTGCGGATTTATGAAGATTTTAACATAAGGAAGAAAAGATATGGCAGAACAAGTTGAGGTGGGGGCAGAAATTGTTTCATGGTGTACAAAATGTAAATTGATATTGGATCACACCCTTGTTGCTTTGGTAGATGGATTGCCCAAGAAAGTGAAGTGCAAAACCTGCAAAGGGCACCACAATTACCGAGATAAAGCGCCGGCTCCAAAGGCACCAGGCAAAGGGAGAAGGCCAAAACAAACAGACTATGAAGCTGCAATGTTAAAGCTAGGGGATTCCTACGATTTCTCCTCTGCCAAGAAATATAGTATGCAGGGGAAGTTTAAAGTAGATCAAGTCATAGAACATGCCAGTTTTGGGATCGGCTTTATCGTATCAACATTCGATCATAAAATTGAAGCCCTATTTGAGGGCGGACCGAAACGACTCGTCCAAAACAGGTAAGGATCTGCAAGCCAATGCATCTTTAAATCTGCCATTTAGTCCTTGGCCGGAAATTATTTTGTTAAACCGGAGGCATCTGCTTTTTGAAAGACCCTCTCCCAATTTCCAGGGGGTTCATTAAAAAGCACCTTTTCGCAAACTTATTTATCTATAGACAATATAAGTCTTGTTATGGTATGAATCTACAGGTCCATCGTACGAAAGTGAGCAGAAGAAGTAAGATGCTGTAGCCCTTTCCATCTGGCTGCATTTTTTTTTGTTAATTTAAAGCGCTTTGGACATTTCATCAGCAAATTGCTGATAACATCACAGGAGAAATAAACAGTGAGTACAGGAACAGTCAAATGGTTTAACGGAAGTAAAGGTTTTGGATTTATCACCCCTGAGAGCGGGGACGATCTTTTCGTCCACTTTTCCGCCATCGCCGGTGACGGCTACAAATCTCTGGATGAAGGGGATGAGGTCGAATTCGAGATCACCGAAGGCCAGAAAGGTCCGCAAGCCAGCAATGTCACTAAAGTTTCCTAACAAAGGAATTTTAGTCTAAAAAAGCCTCGCCGGATAATAATTCCGACGGGGCTTTTTTTACAAGTCCTAATGTGCAATTTAAGGAACCTGGTCATTATTCTTTATATTTCTGAAGAGACTATCTACCTCCGCGTCACTCTCAAAGCGTTCTTCCTTAGCCCCCACACCTCCCTCTTTCACACGCTTGACCTTTAAGGCCTCCTGTACTTCGAGGAACTGATTGATCGCCTGATTAACCAGGTAGTTGCGAGATCTGTCCATCTGCTCTGCAAGCAAGTCCAGTTGTTTGACCTTGTTGCTATCTACCCGAATACTAAACGCCTCTTTAGCCATTTAAATCCACCCCTACAATTCATATCGAACCGAACCATATGCATATAGATAGGTTCACATTGGTTTCAACCCAACCATAACATACTACCTACCCAAATAGAATAAAAAGATGAAGGAAAATCAGGTGTGCTTAAGGTTCCGAGCGGGCGAGGAAGAGATTCGCCTTCCTGAGGTTTATAGAAGTCGAACATTGGCTGAAAGGAATCTTTGCCGCGAACAAAAGTCTCCACCAGGAGAACAATTTAAATTGAAGTTGGAGAAATCGCCTTCCAGGTGATCATTCCCTGGTCAAGGTCGGGAGAATCTGCGTTGGCGTTTTCGTGGTGATTGGATGCGTGATATCTCCGCAGCTCAATAATCC
>DUAG01000055.1:16949-69567 GCA_012960925.1 Candidatus Manganitrophaceae bacterium | reverse complement strand
GGGGGGGGGGGGGGGTCCGGCATGTACAATTCTAAGGATGAGGTCTTGCCTATTTACCGAGACATCATCTTTCGGTAGTCAATGTTCTCAACCTATCTTCAGTTGAACCCAAAAGCAAAAGACCAACAATGACCAACGAAAGAGCCCCTTCCCACATACCGGAAAGAGGCTCGAAACGCTTTAAAGATTGTAGATAACTGGTGGGCCGTCACGGGATCGAACCGTGGACCCGCTGATTAAGAGTCAGCTGCTCTACCAACTGAGCTAACGGCCCGAATGTATTTGTATGGTGCGCCTGGAGGGGCTCGAACCCCCAACCTCCGGCTCCGGAGGCCGGCGCTCTATCCAATTGAGCTACAGGCGCAACGTCGGTCCTTTATATCATAAAAGGAAAGCCGAAACAATAAAAAGGCCCTCCATTAATCGTCAATAAATGATCCATGGCACAAACAGAGGGCATTCAAAATAGGTTTTAATCTCCCCTAACTCTTCCTTTATAAATAGAGGGGATTCCAGAAGAAACCCGGGAGAACGCGGCAGGACTGCAATAGAGTTTAAGATAAACCGTCAAGTCGTCTGAAAGACAAGGCCAGAGATCTTTTTGGCGATCGAGGCATACTCACGGTACGGTGAGGAGCCAAAAAGGCCGATAATGCAGGATGTCAGGCAAATCGCCGATTTATCAGGATAAGGGTCCGCGGATCTGTACTAAACGGTAGGCGCACCGGCCGCAACTCTTCTAATACCATATCAGGATATCCCCTTAGAAGATCTCTCCACTTTTTGTCCTCCCCAGCGGCTTGATAAAAAAGGAGGTGTCCCCCCTTGCGAACAAGAGAGGCCCCCTCCCTGAGGACAAGTCTCGGATCAAGACCTCGTGTCAGGAGCAGGTCATAACTCCAATCCCATTCCTTACCACGTAATGATTCTATCCTGTCATGGGCAACGGAGATCTCTGAAAGACCGAGCAGGCCGATGATATGGTGAAGAAAGGTGACTTTCTTTTCAATTGGCTCGACCAGAGTCATCTGCAGATCTGGCCTGACAATCTTAAGCGGAAGCCCCGGAGAACCGGCCCCTGTTCCAACATCAATCCACCTGATCCCGCATGCGCTTTCCTTCTTGCCTAGCGGCGTAAGCGCATCCAAAAAAAACTTGATAACGATCTCATCCTCAGTCTGAAACCCCGTCAGATTGATCTTGCCGTTCCATCGGATGAGCTCTGAGAGGTAGGCCATGAATTGATCCACCTGAGAGGAAGACAAAAATAGGCCAAGCGTTTTACACCCGGCGACAAGCATGGATTTTGGACTTATTTTTTGCAAGAGTCCATCTTTTCCAGCCACCTTAAAGGATTACACAAGGCTAAGCGGTGAGGTGTGGCTCTTTAAGGCCAGTCTTCTCGGGGGATGACCCAGGGCCTAAGGGTGAAGTGCGTCTTTTCCGTTCAAGAGCGATCATCAGGATGGAAATGGCTGCAGGTGTCACCCCTGAAATACGCGAGGCCTGTCCAAGAGAATGAGGACGAATCCGCCCCAACTTTTCTTTTACTTCGTTCGAAAGACAACTGACCGCTTCAAAGTCAAAAGAGGTCGGGATTCTCTTCCCTTCCAAGCGGCGCTTACGGGCGACCAATGAAAGTTCACGCCGAATATAGCCCTCATATTTGATCTCTATTTCAACCTGATCTGCAATCGACGCATCGATCTTTCCATTCAAGCCAAACCATGCTCTCAATTTTCGGGTGTCGATGCCAGGACGCTTCAGCAGCTTTGCCAGACTCAGGGAGGGGAGAATACTTTCCATTCCATCAAACATCATCTTTTCAATCCCCCCTGGAAACATCCGGACCTGCGTATTTTCCAGCCACTGCTTCGCTTTGGAAACACGCTCGTTTTTTGACACGCAGGCCTCATACTGTTTTTCCGGGATCAAACCCAACTTATATCCCTTCTCCATAAGCCTCAGATCTGCGTTATCGTGGCGAAGCAGGAGACGATATTCCGCCCGGGAGGTAAACATTCGGTAGGGTTCTTCTGTGCCAAGGGTCACCAGATCATCGATCAATACCCCGATATAGGCCTCTGAGCGGTCAAGGATCAGCGGCGGCTCATTCCGAAGCTTCAGGACCGCATTGATGCCTGCCATCAGCCCCTGCGCGGCCGCTTCCTCATAACCCGAAGTCCCGTTGATCTGTCCGGCATGATAGAGACCCGCCACCGGCTTGGTCTCCAGGGTCGCGTTAAGCTGGGTTGAAGGGATATAATCGTACTCGATCGCGTAACCGGGTCGAAGCATCTTGACCTTTTCAAGTCCAGAGATTGTTTGAACAAATTCAAGCTGAACCGCCTCGGGCAGACAGGTTGAGATCCCATTGGGATAAACAACCTCCGTGCTTCTCCCCTCCGGTTCGAGAAAAATCTGGTGGCGCGGATGAGACGAGAACTTTGAGACCTTATCTTCGATAGAAGGACAATACCGTGGCCCCACCCCGGTAATCACCCCCGAATAGAGAGGCGATTCCCCAAGATGCGCCCGGATCATCTCGTGCGTTTTCTCATTCGTATAGGTCAGGTGACAAGGGAGCTGGTCGACCTCTAAGCGGTCGGTTGTGTAAGAAAAAGGAATCGGAGGGTTATCACCATGCTGTGGCAGGAGATTGGTATAATCAATCGTTCGACCGTCCAGCCGGGGCGGTGTGCCGGTTTTGAGTCTCCCGAGGTGAAAACCAAGACTGACCAGGCTTTCAGAGGCCTTGATCGCGGGGGCCTCTCCCATCCTTCCCGCCGGAAAAGACTTCTGTCCTATATGAATGAGGCCCCGCAGAAAAGTACCCGTCGTCAGGATGACCGCCGGAGCAAAGCATCGGGACTGATCATCCAGGATCACTCCTTGTATCCGGCCCGCTTGAACCAGCAGGCGCTCAACAGCCGCCTCCAACAAGCAGAGGTTCGGAGCTTGAGTGAGGGCCTCCGTCATCACTCGCCTGTAGACCTCTCTGTCGGCTTGGGCGCGGAGGGCGCGAACCGCAGGTCCCTTGCTCATGTTCAGCATACGGAATTGAATGCCGGCACGGTCGATCGCACGGGCCATCTCACCCCCAAGGGCATCGATTTCTCTAACGATGTGACCCTTTGCGATCCCCCCTATCGCGGGGTTGCACGACATCTGCCCGATATTTTCGAGCTTGAGGGTTACCAGGAGAGTTGAGGCCCCCATTCGTCCTGCGGCCAAGGCCGCCTCACACCCCGCGTGACCTCCACCAACAACAATAATGTCAAATTCTCGTCGCACCATCTTCTTCACTTCGTTCCGGCTTGAACCTCATGGAAGAGAAAGAGGAGCCAATGTTCCACGTGGAACATTGCCACTTTACTCGCCTTACGAACATACCCTCAGCAAGGGAATTGACTGCTATTCAGCATGCTGGTTCTTTGCCTTGTTGTTACTTTCCAATACAAAACTTACTGAATATCTCGTCCATAATATCCTCTGTCGTGGTTTCGCCCACAACCTCCCCGAGGGCATCGATCGCATCTCTAAGATCCACTGCTATGAACTCTGAAGGATTGTTCTCCTGGGCAGCATGTATGGCCCTTTCCAAGCCTTCATGGACCCGTTCCAAGACGTCTCGATGCCTCACCAAGGCAACGAGGGGGCGTTCCTTATTCGCCAGCGGGAGAAGGCTTCTTTTTATTGTTTCCAGAAGATCAGGTATTCCCTCTCCAGTCAGCGTCGAAACCTTGACAAGCGGATCCTCAGAAGCCTCTTTCTCCAGGCCCTTCTCGTTAAGAATTCCTGGAAGATCGATTTTATTAAGAACGAGGATTTTTTTTCGTCTCTTTAAGCGCTCATCAAGACGTTTATCCTCCTTTGCGAGGGCTTCACTCGCATCAAGGACCCAGATCCTTAGATCAGCTTCTTTTTCAGCCGTTTCAGCACGCAGAACACCCTCAACCTCGATAGGATGGTCTGTTTCCCGGTAACCTGCGGTGTCGACCAAACGAATCGTGATTCCATCCAGGACAAGCCACTCTTTCAGGAGATCCCGGGTTGTTCCCGGAAAAGAGGTCACGATTGCTCTGTCTTCCTTAAGAAGCGCATTCATCAGGCTTGATTTTCCGACGTTTGGACGCCCGACAATGACCACAGTGAATCCCTCTCGAATCTGCCGGCCCGATTCATACCCTGACAAGAGCATCTTGACCTCTTCGTTTATGGTGTTGAATCCGGCGAGCAAGGCTTTCTGGGAACCAGAAGAGATGCCATCTTCTGAAAAATCAATCGATGCCTCTATCTCAGCAAGGGAAGATAGAAGCTTTTTCCGTAAATCATTCACTTTATCAGACAGGGTCCCTTTTAACTGGCTGAGGGCCCACTGGTAATGCCTCTCGCCCTCTGATGAGATGACCTCCATCACCGCTTCTGCTTGCGCAAGGTCCATCCTCCCGGAGAGAAAGGCACGTCGCGTGAACTCACCAGGTCCGGCAAGCCGGGCGCCCTCCTTAACCAGCGCAGATAAGATTCTTTTTAAACCAACAGGGTTCCCGTGAGATTGAATTTCGACAAGATCTTCACCTGTATACGACCCCGGACCTTTCATAACAAGAAATATGCCTTGATCAATAACCTCTTTCCCATGTGGATCCTGAATTTCCGAATAATGAACCGTCTGTGTTCTAAAATCAGTCAGCCGCCCTTTTCTTTTAAAGAGCGGCTGTACGATTGAGAAGGCATTTGTCCCGCTGACACGGACAATGCCAATCGCAGATCTTCCTGCCGGAGTTGAAATGGCACAAATCGTATCGTTCTCTCCGTTCACTTCAAGCATTTTCTGAACCGATACTTCTTAGATTTATACTGCAACTTTCTCTTGTTTCATAAGGATCTGTTGGCCGACCGTCAGGATGTTATTCACCAACCAGTAAAGGACCAACCCAGAAGGAAAGTTTAGGAAGAAGAAGGTATAGACGATTGGAAGAAACTTCATCATCTTGGCTTGAGATGCCTCCATCGTGCTCGGTTGCGAAAATTGTTGTAAAATCATTGTCGCACCCATGACGATAGGCAATACATACAATGGATCTTTTTCAGAAAGATCTGTGACCCAAAATATGAAATGGGCTTGCCTTAGATCAATGGTTGTATACAGAATATTAAACAGGGAGATAAACACCGGGATCTGAACAAGCATCGGAAGACAACCCCCAAGTGGATTAATCTTTTCCACCTTATATAGATTAATCAATTCCTTGTTCAGTCTTTCCTTATCTTTTGCCCATTTTTTCTTGATGGCGGCAACTTTAGGTTGAACGGCACCCATCGCCTTCATTGACCGAAGGCTTTTCCATGTAACTGGAAACAGAATGGCCTTGACGAGAACAGTTACCAGAATAATGGCAACCCCATAGTTACCTGTAAATTTAAAGAAAAACCTCAGAAGGTAAAAGATTGGTTTTGCGATTAATCTGACCGGAAGCCAGCTTCCAGAGATAAACCAGCCAAAGTCAATGCTTTCATCCAGATTAACCCGCATTTCCTGCAAACGATCATATTCTTTTGGTCCAACATACAGAGAAAAGTTTCTCGTCCCATGATTCTCTTCTGTTTTAATACGAATCGATGAAGTGATCGAATTTTCGCCTTCTCCCTCGATGTAAACCTCTGCCTCTCCTGAGGGGTCTTCAGGAATCAGAGCACTCAAAAAATATTTGTCTTGAAGGGCTATCCACCGTAGCGTTCCCTCATGAGTGACATTCCCCTCCATTCTAGCAGGTGTTTCCAGAACAACTTCTCCGTTGACCAGGCTTATCGCTCCGGAACCGCGTCCTCTCTGATCTCCCCAGTCGTGGATACCAAAATTAGTCCCCAATGATAGGCTGTACCCATTATCGTAACCCTCCGTCAGGATACTGAGATTGACACGATACTGATCATGATAGAAACGAAGCTCCTTCACAATTTTTTGACCATCCGGTCCTTTGAATGTCATTTTAACTTTGCCTTCAGGATTAACCTGGCTCAACTGGAGTAGGGGTGTATCCAGGGAATAAACCCTTTTTTCGTTCTCCGCATTCTTCCCGGTGAAAAAGCTCAAAGGATGGACTACCGCACCTTCAGAAACCAATTCTATGCGGTGTTCATTGCCTTCTTCATCTTTTTCCGTATATTGCTTTAACTCCCATCCCTTAATTGTCCCCCCGAGGCTGGAAAGTGTAATTCGATAAAGATCACTTTCGATGACAGTCAACTTCTCTTCGAATTCTGTGGCCACCTCATGATTCAGCTCTTCATCCACAAAGATATTGCTCTCCTTATGACCCGCTTCATCCCCCTCTTTACGAACCTGTCTCGTCTTAGAATTCTCTGTTTCGATTTCAACAGATCGGTCTTTTTCGTCTAACTCTATGACTGGAGGTGAGGGTTGCTGTAGAGGCGTTCCGATGATCCAGGTGATGAAAAAAGGATACATAAAAATAATAAAGATGGATAATGCTAAGAAAATGATAAGCCGTTTATCCATAAGACGGACTCTCTTTCCTCTCTGTCGTTATATTAACTTATGGGGTCGTAGCCACCGCTGCTGAAGGGATGGCACCGCATCAGACGCTTCAAGGTCATCAGGATTCCGACAATAAAACCATACCTTTTAACTGCCTGAACGGAATAGGATGAACAAGTCGGGGAAAACCGACAAACCGGGGGGAAAACAGGAGAGATAAACTGTTGGTAAAACATTACCGTTCTGGTATATACTACGGAGATCACTTTTGGTTCGGGATTTCCGCCTCTATAAACATACGTTCAAGTCTTTGAAACAGTTTATTAAAGTTGAGTTCACCTGCTTTTCTTTTTGGTCGAATAACGATGTCATATCCAATAAGTCTCTCCCTGAACCGTAGGAGAAGTTCTCTGAAAACACGCTTTATCCTGTTACGCTTCACTGCAATCCCAAATCGTTTAGCGACATGCACTGCATAATTACATTGGAGGGATTTATTTTCAAGATACAAAAGGGTGAGATCACCAGAGCTTCTTCTCTTCCCATTGTGATAGATCTTTTGAATCGCCTTCTTATCCCTGAGACGCTTCAAGGGAGATTACACGCTGAGGCGCTTTCTTCCTTTTTCTCGCCTCCTCTTGATCACTTTTCGGCCATTTGCCGTTTCCATTCTTTTTAAAAATCCATGTGTCCGTTTACGCTTACGATTACTTGGTTGCCGATATGTTATAGACATCGCCGTTCCCCATCTGGTTAAAAGGGCAATCATCTTAAATTTTATCTTTCATGTCAAGCTTTAAATCAAAATTTAAGTCCTATCGTAAGACATATTTAGGGATGGATAAAAAAATAAAGACCCCTCATCGTCCGGTTTTTAAACAACCCTATTATTATTTAAAGAATATAAGTCTATTTTTTTATTTTTGATTAAAGAGTAATTAATAATAAAGGGAGTACATTTCTATGCATAACTTATGGAGACCCTTTATATTAAAGGAAATTTTATGATGATATTGGTGTTGATAGAGATCAATGTTTAGAGAAAAACTTGATTCAAATTTTATGTTTATGTATAATACCCAAGCTTGTTGATGTAAATGAAAGGGAACAAATATTGTTCCAAGAGAGTTCATGGGTAAGTAGTTGATAACTAGTTAATTTTACTAATTCACACCTGTTGACAACATTGTGGATAATAACAAAGGCCTTTGATGCAGTTGGCTCATATCTGGAAGCAGGTTCTTCTACAAATTCAACCTCATATTAATCCAAAGAGTTTCGATACCTGGCTTAAACCAACGACTCTCCTCTCTGTAAAAGAGACCGAAGTACAAGTGACTGTTCCAAATAGTTTTTTTTGTGAATGGATTCGAGACCACTATTTCATTCTCATAAAAGATGCCCTGGAAAAGGAATTGTCAGAAGAAAATGTCCGTATTCATTTTGTAATAAAGAATGTGGAGGTTTGGGAACAAAAAGATCAACAAGAAAACGAAGGAAAAAAACTGGGGCGACGGCGTGAGAGAAGAAAAGGATCGGTCAACCCAAAATATTCATTTCGTTCCTTCGTGGTTGGGGCAAGCAATCAATTTGCCCATGCCGCCTCTCTCAAGGTTGCTGAACAACCGGGAATATCCTACAATCCCCTTTTTCTATATGGGGGAGTCGGATTAGGGAAGACGCATCTTCTAAGCGCAATTGGGAATTTTATATCTTCCAGACATCCACTCCTTCGCGTTGCCTATCTCTCTTCAGAACAATTTACAAATGATTTGATTAATTCAATCCGCTTCAACAGAATGATCGAATTTCGAAGTAAATATCGGAGCGTTGATGTTCTTCTTATCGATGATATCCAGTTTATTGCCGGGAAAGAACGAACGCAAGAAGAGTTTTTCCACACATTTAACACGCTCTATGACGACAATAAGCAGGTTGTTATTTCAAGTGACCGATCCGCTAAAGAGATGTCGGGTATGGAAGAACGTCTGCGGTCCAGGTTTGAAATGGGGCTTATTGCGGACGTTCAACCTCCAGACTTTGAAACAAGGGTGGCGATTCTACGGAAAAAATCAGAGAATGAAGCAATCGTCATCCCGGATGATGTTACGCTTCTGTTGGCAACCCATATCAAGTCAAACATACGAGAGCTGGAAGGTGCCCTTATTCGCCTCGGGGCCTTCAGCTCGCTCACCGGGCATGAAATTAACCTTGAGATGGCAAAACGGGTCTTAAGAGATACGATCCATGAGCAAAAGAAGATCATTACCATCGACAACATTCAGAAAATGGTTTCAGAACGTTTTCAGGTGAAGATTGTTGAGCTGAAGTCAAAAAGACGGACCAAAAATCTGGTTTATCCCAGACAGATAGGGATGTATCTCTCAAGGCAACTGACCAATCTCTCTTTTCCAGAGATCGGGAAGCGTTTTGGAGGAAAAGATCATTCAACCGTCATCCATGCCTGCAAAAACATCGAAAAAGAGAAACAGGAAAATTTTAACCTAAGAACAACACTAGAGAGCTTGGCTCAACATCTTAAGGAGGAGTGAGCAATGAAGATAGAGATCAACCGGAAGGACCTGCTGACCGGGATACAACGGGTCCAGGGGGTTGTGGAAAAGCGAAATACAATGCCGATCCTTGCTCATATTCTCATGGAGACAAGCGATGATGGAATCAGACTCTTTGCCACTGATCTTGAAATCGGAATACGGGGTTCATATCCCGCTAAAATTTTAAAACCGGGGAAAATGACTTTCTCGGCAAGAAAGCTTTATGAGATTATTCGCGAGTTTCCGGAAGGGACTGTGACAATCACGACCCAGGAAAACCATTGGGTCGTGATTGAATCAGGAAAGAGCTACTTCAAGATTGTTGGGCTGCCCCCTGATGAGTTTCCGTCATCTCCTCCACCAGACAGCCAGAGGAAGATTCTTATAGATTCGTCACTCTTTTTGGCCCTGATTCGGAGGACCCTTTTTGCCTCTGGAGAAAACGACACCCGGTATATCCTGAACGGAATCCTTCTGCAGTTGGAGAAGATTAAAGGAAATGAACAGGGTATCCGTTTTGTTGCGACGGATGGGCATCGATTGGCCCTTGCAGAGGGTTTGATTAAAGCAGGTGAAGATGCGGAAGAAAGAGAGGTCATCATCCCTAAAAAGGCTATTCTTGAGATTAAGAAGGCACTGGAAGAAGACGAGGGAGGGGAAGCGCCCGAACTCCTGATCGGAAAAAGCCAACTGGTCTTCCGCAGAGGTTCCTTTGTTCTGACCTCAAGACTCATGGAGGGAACTTATCCAAACTATAAACAGGTGATTCCAAAGGGAAACGTGAAGAAGGTCACGGTCATAAAGAAGGACCTTGAAGGTGGGTTGCGACGTGTGTCTATCCTCGCGCGCGAGAAGACAAACGCGATTAAATTTTCCCTTCAGGAAGGGGGCATTACCCTGAGTTCGAATAATCCTGAAATGGGAGAGGCCAGTGAGGAGGTGGTGACTTCATTCAAGGGAGAGGGACTGACCACAGGGTTTAATGCCCGTTATTTTCTAGATGTCCTCTCCGTTGTGAAAAAAGAGGAGGTCACCCTCGAATTTAAGGATGCACTTTCTCCCTGCTTAATCAAAGAAGAGTCAAATAACTTCCTAGCCGTCATCATGCCGATGCGGGTCTAAATCTGTTCATTACTTCCAGGCGGTTCAATACAGAAAATGTGCTGAAGGGATCCGCTTGCGAGGTTGATGTGAGAGAGGTTTGAGGTAAGAAACGCCATGCCATCAGAGAAAAAAGAACAAGAATACGATGCAGGAAAGATCAAGATCCTTGAAGGCCTTGAGGCGGTACGGAAACGTCCAGCGATGTATATCGGCAGCACCGGGCCGACGGGGCTTCACCATCTTGTTTACGAGGTTGTGGACAATGCGGTTGATGAAGCCATGGCCGGTCATTGTACTGAGATTCAGGTGATGATCCACATAGACAACTCGATGACCATTATTGACAATGGCCGTGGAATCCCGACCAAACTCCATCCTCAGAAAAAAGTTTCGGCCGCAGAAGTCGCGCTGACCTATCTCCATGCCGGAAGTAAGTTTGATAACGAAACATATAAGGTCTCCGGGGGTTTGCACGGTGTCGGGGTTTCTGTGGTGAATGCCCTGTCGGAATGGCTGGAGCTTGAAATAAAACAGGAAGGAATCGTTTACCAGCAACGGTATGAAAGGGGGAAACCGCTTGATCCTCTTGAAGTCACAGGAAAGACTAAAAAGCGGGGGACCCAGATTACCTTTAAACCTGATGCGGATATCTTCGAAGGGACAGAATATTCCTATGATACCCTGGCCTACCGGCTCCGGGAACTTGCATTTCTGAACAAGGGACTCGAGATATCCATTGAGGATGAGCGGACGGAGAAAAACGATCACTTTTGTTACAAAGGCGGGATCGTCTCTTTTGTGGAGATGCTCAATGAAACAAAGTCGCCGCTTCACAAGCCGATTTTTATAGAGAAAGAGAAGAATGGCGTCCTGCTGGACCTTGGACTCCAATATAACGCGAGTTACTCTGAAAACCTTTTCTCTTTTGCCAATAACATCAATACCAAGGAGGGGGGAACCCATCTCAGCGGGTTTAAGGCCGCCCTGACCCGAACAACCAACAGTTATGGTCAGGCGAACAAAATCTTAAAAAACGGGGAAAGTATCACTGGGGATGATGCCCGGGAGGGTCTTACCGCTGTTATTTCCATCAAGCTTCCGGAACCTCAATTCGAGGGACAGACGAAGACCAAACTTGGAAACTCCGAGGTGAAAGGGATTGTTGAAGCAGCCGTGAACGAGGCCCTTGGGGAGTACTTTGAGGAAAATCCAAGTGTCGCGAAAAAGATAATCGAGAAGGCAATCACAGCAGCAAGAGCGCGGGACGCGGCGAAAAAAGCCAGAGAACTGATCCGTCGGAAAAACGTCCTCGACGGTGTGGGAACGCTTCCGGGAAAGCTGGCGGATTGCTCTGAGAAAGATCCCGCGCGGAGCGAGATTTATCTCGTCGAGGGAGATTCTGCGGGAGGATCTGCTAAACAGGGTCGAGACCGGCGCTATCAGGCGATCCTTCCCTTAAAGGGGAAAATTCTCAATGTCGAACGGGCGCGCTTTGACAAGATGGTTTCCTCTGAGGAAATCCGTGTACTGATTACGGCCTTGGGATGCGGGATAGGAACGACCGATTTTGATATTGCCAAGGCCCGATACCACCGCGTGATTATTATGACCGATGCCGATGTGGATGGGGCCCATATCCGGACACTTCTGCTGACCTTTTTTTATCGTCAAATGGTTCCGATGATTGAAAAGGGGTATATCTATATCGCCCAGCCGCCGCTCTTCAAAGTCAAAAAGGGAAAGAAGGAGCAATACATCAAGGATGAGGCCGGATTGAGAGAGTACCTGATCGGGGCATCAGGTGACGAGGTTAAAATATTTTTAGCAAACGGAGAAACCTTTGTCGGCGGTGCAAAAATAAAGGCCCTCCTGAAAAAAATGACGTCTTACGAATTGCTTATCGATCACTTTCAGCGAAAGCAGATCGATCCGGATGCTCTCCGGGGATTGATGCAGGGAGAAGGTTTAAATCGAAACCTGCTGAAAGACCGGGAACAACTGCAGGTTCTCCTTGAGAGAGCCAAAACATACTGGAAGACCTATTGCCCCACTGAAAAGTTCATTCCGACGATCAAAAAAGACGAAGAACATAAATCAAACCTGATCGAATGCCGGGTAGAAAGAGACGGAACGACCCAAACCTTCAGGATTGATGAAGCGCTTGTGACCTCCCCTGAATTTCGGGAACTGTTGAACCTTTCTCCGTTGCGGATCGGGCTTGGCGTGCCGCCGTTTCGTATTTCCGACCCCGAAGGAGAAAAAGAGTATTCCACCACGGCCGAGATCATCCAGCATATTCTGGATCGGGGGAAGAAGGGACTCAGCATTCAACGCTATAAAGGTCTGGGGGAGATGAATCCGAACCAGCTTTGGGAGACAACGATGGATCCGGAAAAGCGGACCCTGCTTCGGGTCAATCTTGAGGATATCGTCGGCGCAGAGAAAACCTTCTCCGTCCTAATGGGGGATGACGTTGAACCCAGAAGGGCCTTTATTCAAAAACATGCGTCCGAAGTAAAAAATCTCGATATTTAAAATAAACTGGAGTCATCATGCCTGTACCCATAGAGGAAAGAAGTATCCCGGTGAATCTCGAAACCGAGATGAAAACCGCCTACATGGACTATGCGATGAGTGTCATTGTCGGACGGGCCCTGCCAGATGTCCGGGATGGACTGAAGCCGGTTCACCGGCGAATCCTCTACGCAATGTTTCGTGAGGGACTCTTATCGAATCGGCGTTATTCTAAATCAGCCGGTGTGGTTGGAGAGGTGATCAAGAAATATCATCCTCATGGAGACACAGCAGTCTACGATACTATGGTTCGGATGGCGCAGGACTTCAACATGCGCTATCCCCTGGTCGATGGTCAGGGAAATTATGGATCGATTGATGGTGATCGGGCTGCGGCCTACCGTTACACCGAAGCCCGTTTGACGAAACTGGCTGAAGAGATGCTGGCCAACATCGACATGGAGACCGTTGACTTTTCTCCCAACTATGATGATACCGTGGTTGAACCGGTTGTTCTTCCAAGCCGTATTCCGAATCTGCTTATGAATGGATCCGCAGGTATCGCGGTCGGCATGGCAACCAATATTCCGCCTCACAATCTCTCCGAACTGATTGATGGCCTGATGATCCTCCTGGAAGATCCGGACATTACGATTGACGGCCTGATGGAGACGATTAAGGGCCCGGATTTCCCAACGGCCGGATTTATATACGGGACGAAGGGGATCGAAGATGCCTTCAGAACCGGCCGGGGATCCGTGATCATGAGGGCGAGGGCGGTCATAGAAGTCAACCCGCGTACTGAGCGGGAGACGATCGTCGTGACGCAACTTCCATATCAGGTCAACAAGTCGAGGCTGATTGAAAAGATTGCCTCTCTTATCCGGGATAAGAAGGTGGAGGGGATATCGGACCTTCGGGATGAATCCGACCGTGACGGGATGCGGATTGTCATCGAATTGAAACGCGGAGAGATTGGAAAAATTATCCTGAACAAGTTGTACAAGCATACGGCATTGCAGTCATCTTTTGGGATTATCATGCTGGCCTTGGTGAACAAACAGCCCCGGGTTCTGAATCTCAAAGAGATCCTCCAGTTTTTTCTGGACTTCAGGAAAGAGGTCATTATCCGCCGAACCCGCTTTGAGCTTCGTCAGGCGGAGGCCCGTGCCCATATCCTCGAAGGGTTGAAGATCGCCCTGGACAACCTTGACGAAGTCATCTCCTTGATTCGCGCCTCAAATTCACCCGAGACGGCGCGGACGGGATTGATCAGCCGTTTCGGTCTCTCAACCATACAATCCCAGGCGATCCTTGACATGAAGTTGCAGCGTTTGACGGCCCTTGAACGGGAAAAACTCATCGCGGAATATCAGGCCATCATGAAGAAGATCAAGGCGCTGAAGGCCCTTCTTGCCAGCAATCTCCTTATCAAAAAAGTCATCCAGGAAGAACTTGGAGAGATCAAGGAAAAATACGGGGACACGCGAAAGACTGAGATTATCCCAGAGACGGGAGAGATCTATATCGAGGATCTTATCGCACATGAGGAAATGGTAATTACCGTCTCCCACACCGGGTATATAAAGCGAAACCCGGTTTCGATTTATCGCAGCCAGCGGAGGGGTGGCAAAGGAAAGATTGGCGCGGGATTGAAGCAGGAAGATTTTGTATCGCATCTCTTCCTCGCCTCGACACACGATTATATTCTCTTCTTTACAGATGCCGGAAGGGTTTACTGGTTGAAGGTTCACCAGATCCCCGAGGCCGGTCGGGCCTCTAAAGGGAAGGCGATCGTGAATCTCCTTCAAATCTCACAAACGGAAAAGATCCGCGCCATTCTTAAGGTCGAACAGTTTCAGGAGGGGAAGTTTGTGGTCATGGCGACTTCTCGAGGCCTCATCAAGAAAACCGCGTTGACGGCCTACGGAAATCCGCGTGTGGGCGGGATTCGGGCGATCAATCTGGCAGAGGGGGACCGCTTGATTGCGGTTGGCATGACTGCAGGCGACCATGATATCCTGATCGGGACGATGCTTGGACTCTCCATACGGTTCCAGGAAAAAGAAGCGCGGCCGCTCGGTCGGGTCTCGACCGGTGTTCGGGGCATTCGCCTGCGAAAGGGCGATGAAGTCATCAGCATGGAAACCCTGACGCCCGACAGCCATTCCGCCATTCTGACGGTTACCGAAAATGGATATGGAAAACGGACCGGTCTTTCGGAATATCGGACGCAGGGTCGGGGGGGGCAAGGGATCATAACCATCCAGACCAGTCAGCGGAATGGCCACGTTGTCGCGGCCTTCCAGGTCGACCCGGAAGCCGAGGTGATGATTATGACCGCGATCGGGAAGATCGTCCGCCTCAAGATAAAAGATCTCCGCATAATTGGCCGGAATACACAGGGCGTCCGCCTTATCGAGATGAATGCAGGAGATCGTGTTATTGGCGTGGCGGGGCTGGCTGAAAAAGGAGAATCGGAAGAATCCACATGAACCTTTTCCACAGCAAGGCCGCCATGCAGAAAAAGATGGGTATGCTGAGGAAACTCTGAATAAGTCATGAATTTATTTTTCAGGGCAAAAATGTCCCGCTTCTACGTTGCAAATCTTGACAATAGCGGGCTATCGCTTCGCGAGAACCATCCTCTGCGATTTGCGCCTTGAATCGAAATATTTTATCTCCTGAAAATTTCAACCCAGACTTAATAAGAGCTTCCCTGAATCCTTACGAGGGATCAAGATGAATCTCCGTTCAAGGGTTTTCCCCTGGTTTGTCTTTTGGCTCTGTGCCCTTTCATTGACGCTCTGGTGGTTTTGGTCTGCTGCGGACCGAACCTCCAGGAAATACCTTGAATCGGCAGAACTTCGATGGGAAAAGGAAGACTATCTTGGCGCAATTCGAGACTATGAGAAGATCGTCGAAGAGTATCCCAAAAGCAAAGTGGTTTCAGAGGCCAACTACTGGAAAGGGGTCGCTTATTTTCTCTATCTCGACAACTACCAGAAGGCAATCACCTCTTTCAATGAAAGCATTCGGGTCGCTGTTTCTCCCTTTGACAAGGCCCATGCCCTGGAGGCTTATCTTTATATCGCAGAAATCTACGATAACAAACTAAACCAACCCAAAAAGGCAATAGCAGTCTATGAAAAAGTAATGGAAATCACGCCGGATCCGAATCAGGTTCTGGAAGTTCAATACAAGGTTGGTGTTCTTTACTTTGATCTGGGAGATCTGGAGCAGGCCCGTGTTGAATGGGATATTCTGGCCAGGAAAGATCCAAGAAACAAATGGGCTCCTGCGGCGCTTTACCGTGGGGGGGGTACGTATTTTATTCTTGGAAAGTGTGATGAGGCGATCAAAATCTACCAGACGCTCTACACTGAGTACCCTGAACACGAAATGAGTCCCTTTGCAAAGTTCAGGGCGGCCAATTGTTTTGAGGAAAACAAAAGCCATACAGAGGCGCTTCAACTTTACCTGGAATTAGAGGGTATTTATCCGAACAAAGAACTCCTGACCGGCAAGATTAATAAGTTGAAGTCACTGACTCAGGGTTCCTGATTTGAGAGTAAGAATTCAGCTCTCACCCACCGAAGCCTCCATG
Source organism: Candidatus Manganitrophaceae bacterium (assembly GCA_012960925.1). NCBI lineage: Bacteria > Pseudomonadati > Nitrospirota > Nitrospiria > Candidatus Troglogloeales > Candidatus Manganitrophaceae > Candidatus Manganitrophaceae bacterium. The sequence goes on along the minus strand of DUAG01000055.1, from coordinate 53,285 downwards.
ACGGCCTTGCTATGCGACAAGACCTCAGATATAAACAAAATATTTACGCTTAGGTAAGCCGCTCCTTGTGCCTCGTTCTGAAGGAATGGGTTTCGCAAAGCCAAATCCAGGCAGGCTGAATCATCTAATCTTTCACCGTAAGATGCCGTCGCATAGCCTTTTGAATGGCCTCCTTTAAATCGTGATCTTGCACGGGTTCGAGTTGTTGTCTCAGAATGGCGGCGTCCTGATCACTTAGTTTCGCCCTCTTCGGAGCCGGAGGGTTACTAGAAGGTTTGGAAGGGGGTGGGAGGGAAGAGATTTGGAAGCGAATATTTTGAATGGGACGTTTTTTAAGGAAGTGATTGACCTTTTCAATAATTTCTTTCTTCATAAACGAAAGTTGATGCATCCAGACGGCCTCGTCGACCAGGATGATCAGGGTCGCATGGCGAATGTCTTGAGGATGGGTATGGGCTGCGATCTGGGGTCCGACCGCTTCCTCCCAATGTTCTCCTAAGTGAAAAGAGGCGATCCCCTTTTCCAGCCCCGCATTTTTCGCCAGCCTGTTCAGGATCGGCGCAATGGAGGATAGTCTGCTTGCCATGGAACAATGTTATAATAGCGACAGATTGAAGTCAACGCCCTAATCCGGCGGAGCCGGAAAGGGGCTTGCGTCGCCCCCTCTACCGGCAAAGCCGGACGGAGCCTCCCCCTCAACGCTTTCAGGGGTTCGCTGGTTATGAACACGGGGGAGAGGTCTACGCAAAAATGGTGATGTTACCGCCATAGAGTCTAATTCTACGATTACGGATAATAACGATGTCTGGGAAGAAGGAGAAAGATGCTGTCATCGCCAAGAATCGAAAGGCTTTCCATGACTACTTTATCCAGGAGTCCATGGAGGCTGGCATTGTCCTTCTGGGCACCGAAGTGAAATCGATACGTGACGGGCGTATTAACCTTAAAGACAGCTATGCGCGGCTTGAAAAAGGAGAGATTTACCTCTATAATTGTCACATCAGCCCCTACCGTCACGGAAATCTCGCGAATCACGAGCCATTGCGCAGACGGAAGCTCCTACTCAAGAAAAGAGAGATCGAGCGATTCATTGGACAGACACAAATAAAGGGACTGACCCTAATTCCCCTGAAGTTCTATTTTAAGCGTGGCTTGGTAAAAGTAGAACTGGGACTGGCCAAAGGGAAGAATCTGTACGATAAGCGAGAGACTGAGGCCAAAAAGACCGCCCAACGGGAAATGGAGAAGGCGGTGAGGGCAAAAGTTCAGGATTAGGCTTGATGGTCAGGTAAAATGTCCATTTTCGTCATTCCGGCGGAGGCTGGAATCCAGAGGTCTTAGTAAGCTCCAATACCCTTGAGTCCCGGTAAGAACCGGAGTGGGGACTTTTTAAGAAATTACGATTGTTGATAACAAGAGAAAGGGGGGCGATCGGCTTCGACGGGGTTTGGAGGTCAGGGAGTGCATGCCGAGGTCCCATTGGGCTCGTTAAACAAATGGGAAAAACATAGTTGCTAACACACCGTTAGCTCTCGCTGCCTAAGTGCAGTGACATCAACCTTCCTTTGTCTGCGCGGGGGGAAGATGCCAGATAGCAGGCTGGCTCGCTTCAGTGCTTCAGGGGAGCGGGTAAGATTTATGAGGCTAGCAGATGATTCAACCTGTCTCTAGGTGGGATTTAATGCGAATTTAAAAAGTAGAGACTAAGCATGTAGTGGTCTTTGACTGAATTTCTTCGGACGCGGGTTCGATTCCCGCCGCCTCCACCAGAACAAGGTTCAACAAGAACCTAAAAAAGCCCGCTAGGCCTTAGAAACAAAGGTTAGCGGGCTTTTTATTGCCTATAGCATCCCAAATAGTTCTAGACAATCCTGCCGTTTTGGTAGTACATTTGGTAGTACTCACTCAATACGACCAAATGTACTACCAAAATGGCAACTAAAACCAAACCACTGACAAATACAGCAGTAAAACAGGCCAAACCTAGAGAGAGGCTTTATAAGCTATATGATGGTGATGGACTACAACTCAGGATCATGCCAAGCGGCTCAAAAATATGGTTGTTTGATTATAAGAGACCCTATACAAAAAAACGAACCTGCTTGAGCCTGGGGGCTTATCCTACAATTTCCATTGCTGATGCCCGAAAAAAGCGCACTGAGGCCAAGGAGCTACTGGCAAAGGATATTGACCCACAGGAATACAGGGATGAGCAAAGCCGCATAAGTAAGACAGCAGACAACAACACACTGGAATATATAGCTGCCCAATGGCTGGAAGTTAAGAAGGCTGATATTTCAGGTGACCATGCATCAGATACGTGGCGCTCTCTTGAGTTGCACATTTTTCCTCAATTGGGAAAAGTCCCTATCCACAAAATCACAGCGATTAAGGCCATTGATACCATCAAGCCCATTGCAGCGAAAGGGAGCCTTGAGACCATCAAACGCCTTTGCCAACGCCTGAATGAAATCATGATCTATGCGGTTAATACCGGCATCATAAAGAGTAACCCACTGGCTGGGATTAGCAAGGCATTCCAAAAGCCTGCAAAACAACACCTACCCACACTCAAACCTGAAGAGCTACCTCTTCTACTCCGCACCCTAACCACAGCCAGTATCAAATACACAACCCGCTGCCTGATAGAGTGGCAACTTCACACCATGGTAAGGCCCAGTGAAGCCGCTGGCACCCGTTGGGATGAGATCAACCTTGAAACAGCCATCTGGCATATCCCGTCAGAACGTATGAAGCGGAAAAAAGAGCATGTTATTCCACTATCCAGCCAATGCTTGGCGTTGCTGGAACTCATGAAGCCAATCAGTGGGCGAAGTCAGTTTGTCTTCCCCTCAGATCGTGACCCCAAAAAGCACACCAACGCGCAAACCGCAAACACTGCCATAAAGCGCATGGGTTTTGATAAAAAGCTGGTCGCCCATGGTATGCGGTCACTGGCCAGTACCATCTTAAATGAAGAGGGCTTTGATGGTGACGTAATTGAAGCCGCTCTTGCTCATATTGGGAATAATGAGGTTCGCAATGCCTACAACCGAGCCAACTACCTCGAACGTAGAAAGCCAGTGATGGCGTGGTGGAGTGACCAGATAGAAAAGGCCGCAACGGGGAATATGAGCCTAACAGGAAACAGGGGCTTAAAAATAGTTGGCATGAAATAGCCGCTACTCCACGGCCTGATTTTGTATTTCACGGGCAACTGCTTTAGCGAGTTCAGCAGTGTTTATATTTTGCGTAGTCGCTTCACGGGGCAACCCTATATTTTGGATAATCTCAACTTGTCGCTTTGGCTGTACTTCCCCGTAACTTAAAAACGTAGTCAGAACCCCTTCATGACCTAAATTTTGGCTCCACGCCTTAAATTCTTCGGGGGATTGGCAAAGACTCTCACCCAAAGCCGCCAGGGTATTGCGAAAGCTATGCGGGTTAAAGTTGGGCAACTCAGCCAATAAGAAAGCATTTTTGAAGATTCTTCGTATCGCGGCGGCATTGCTCCAATGCTCACAGGCCAAACCCGCAACTTTAAAGCTGTTATCACAATCTTGGCTCATTTTGGTTTTAGGAAAAAGCGGTGCATTGTTTCCCATCAATAGCTCACTCTTCAAGTACTCCACCCACTGAATAACAATATCACGCACATCATCACCCACAGGGAAAAAGCCGGTGGTAAAGGTTTTACTGAATTTGGTGTTCACCTCTCTGGCGTCTTGATAGACCGTCCCCGCTTTTAAGTCGATGTGTTTCAACTTCAGCGAAGCGATTGCGCGATCTCTCGCCCCGGTGAGCAGAGTGAAGGCAATCAATGCTCTATCACGCTTCTCAATAGCCGTTTCGTTCGGCATCATCTCCAATACATGCTTAATCTGTTCCACACTTGCAACCGGCTTTTGGCGTGTTGCCTTAGCGGTACGCGCCTCTTTCTCAGAGAGATTGAAATACTCGGCATCCGAATACTTAATCCGTACTTTATAGCCCGTCTCTTGTGACAACCACTCGATAAACCCTTTTAAATGCCTAAGCGCTCCGTTCATCGTTGCCAGGGTTAGTGGCTTACCTGTTCTATGGTGCTTTTGCTTGGCCAGATGTTTTTTAAATCCTATCGCCTGCTCAAAGTGAAATGCCTTAAAATCTTTCTGTTTGTTGTAAGACTCAAACCGAGCAATCGCCTTTGCAACGGCATCAATAGAAGCTTCATTTTGTCCCTTGGCTTGCTTTAAAAAGGTCAGATATTTACGCTTAATCCGTTCGTTGTTGGCGTTATGATTTTTCATGGGTTTACCTCACCTTTCAAAGTCACTGTTTAAGATAGGGTTATCACTATCGTCTAATCGCTTTGGTGGCGAACATCTGTGGATAACGCATGATGTGCTTTTGTAAGCCAGTACGCTCTTTCACATAGGCCAGGGCAAACTCCAGCACAAAGGACAAGCGTTCACGCTGGAACAGTGAGGTACAGATTCGGTTAGTAGGTGTATCAGGACTTTTGTTCTTGGCAAACTCAGGTGATTGTTTGATGCTTAGCAGGTTATTGTCTCTAAGCACCGTGGTTTCACTGGCATCATCCACCGTAGAGAGTAACTCGCTTAGGTTGAACTTTTCCTCTTCTCGGAAATAGTTAAAAATCGGCTTTTGATATGATGAGGTGGCATAAAATGCCCCCTCAATCGGCATCGGTGAGCTATCGTCATATTCCATATTGTTCGAGAACACCATTAATTGCGTTATGTTGACGAACTTTCTGAACTTCTTGTTTTGAAAGCGTGTTTGAATACGCTTGTGCTCTGCCAATATGCCATCTTTGTTATTGGGCTTTTTGACCTCGATAAATACCAGTGGTAGGCCGTTGATGAGTAATATGATATCGGGGCGGAACTCTTCATCATCCTTTTTATAGGGCAGTTCAGTGACGACGTTGAAGGTGTTGTTGTTGAAATCCTCAAAGTCGATTAGGCGTGTACCTGATTTATTGGTGAGCTTTTCGTAAAAGGCTTTGCCCAGGTCTTCGTTTTCAAGGCAGAGTGATACCTCATCAAAGTATTGCTTGGCTTCGAGGTCGCTAAGATTGGGATTAATGCGCTTGATGCTCTGATGGAAGATTTTGGTGAAGATGTTGGTTGACTCATCCCATGTGGCTTTGGGGGCTTTCAGGGATAGGTATTCATATCCTAAACGGATTAAATGCAGGATAGTGGGGATTTTTACCCGTGAATCTTCGTTGAACTTCATCCTAGAACACCCTTCTCAGACCTTTGGCATACCCTCACCATTGAATGCTTGATACACCTAAGCATCACGGCTTTATGTGGGAACAGGATATAATAGCCGATTTTGATGTAGAAGGGGTGAAGAATATAGTGCTTTACTTATGGTGGGTGGGGTACTTCTAAGCTGTTATTATTCCATTCCGAACTTCACAATCGAACCGAGGGCCGACTTTACCAGGAGACTGATTATCCCTAAAATATTAGATGACTTTCACTTTTGGTAGTACTAATGGTAGTACAGAGAAAACTGTAATTATTACATATGCTTATATATTAAAAGGTTACGAGCAGACTTCAGTTCCCGCCGCCCAATAATGAAAAGGACCCGGTTTCCGGGTCCTTTTTTTGATGAGTATTCTGGATCCCTTTTCTTTGACATTTTATGATCATCAGCTATACTTTTATCGACGGCATCCTGTGAAAAAAGATGGAGGAGAAGGGAATGGCTTTTGGAAAAGCAGACTGCAATAACGGTCCGGTGGATGAGATGATTATCTATATGGGAAAAGGGGTTGAAATCAAGGGGGATATCCGCTTTGATGGCTCGGGCCGGATTGACGGAAAGGTAGATGGGAAGATTAAGGTCAAAGGGAGTCTTGTCTTAGGTGAGGGGGCCGATATTTCTTCCGAGATTGACGGCGACCATATCATCGTTGGCGGCAAGGTGAGCGGAAGAATTGTGGGTCACCAAAAGGTTCAGCTCCTCAAAAGTTCCGTTGTAAGCGGTGAGATTGTTACCCCGTCGCTCACGATAGAGGAAGGGGCTCAGTTCAACGGGACCTCTAAGATGACCAAAGAGGTGGGTGCGACATCAACTGTGACGCAGACGGATGAGGAGACGAAGAGACCCATCGTCATGGCAGTGAAGTAGCTCTCTACTCGTTTTATAAATGGCAGGTCATGTTTTCTCCATGACCTGCCGTAAGCATGCCAAGCCCTTCCCGCCATATTCGGAATCGGAAAATCCTGTCTAGTGAACCTGATTTTTCCCTGCATCAGGATAAATCATCATGAAAGAAAAATCCAACGCTATTGATTCTGCGACTTTATTGATTCACTGCCCGGATATGAGGGGAGTGGTTTCCTCTGTGACCGAGTTCATCTTCAAGAACAAGGGGAACATCCTTTATCTCGATCAGCACGTTGATCCGGTGAAGGATCTTTTTTTTATGCGGGTCGAATGGGATTTGACCGGATTTTCCATCCCGAGAGAAAAAATCGGTGAATCATTTGGAAGCCTCATCGGTGAGCGATTCAACATGCAGTGGAAGCTGCACTTTTCTGGTGAAGTTCCTCGGATGGCCGTTTTCGTTTCTAAACTTCCGCACTGTTTATACGACATCCTGGCCCGTTGCAAATCAGGAGAACTGAAAGTAGACATCCCCCTCATTATCAGTAACCACATTCACTTAAAGGTTATTGCAGACCAATTCAGGATGAATTTCCATCACTCCGAAATCACGCCTCAGAATAAACGTAGTCAGGAAAAAATCCAATTGGCTTTGATGCGGGAACATAAAATAAATTTTATTGTCCTCGCCCGCTATATGCAGATCTTAACCAAAGACTTTGTCGATCAATACCCAAATAGGATTATAAATATACACCATTCCTTCCTTCCCGCCTTTCCAGGCGCAAAGCCTTATCATTCTGCTCATGATCGAGGGGTTAAGGTTATTGGGGCGACAAGTCATTATGTCACATCGGAATTGGATTCCGGGCCGATCATCGAACAGGATGTCACGAGGGTGAGTCATACCGACTCGGTAGAAGATTTGATCAGGAAAGGGCGTGACCTGGAAAAGGTCGTCCTCTCAAGGGCCATTTGGTCCCACGTAGAGAGAAAAACCCTGGTATACGATAACCGGACGGTTATTTTCACCTAAGGAAGCTCTGATTAAGTCTGGGTTGAGTTTTTCAGGAGATAATAATGTATCGATTCAAGGCTCAAATCGCAGAGGATGGTTCTCGCGAAGCCATAGCCCGCTATTGTCAAGATTTGCAACGCAGAAGCGGGACATTTTTTGCCCTGAAAAAACAATTCATGACTTATTCAGAGCTTCCCTAAGGTCAGAAGTTACCTTTGAGTCCGAGGTCCCTTCATGTAGAAGAACCCCCTCCAGTCCGTGGAAGCCCACATCAATTAAAATCATGTTTTATGGAAGAACGTGTCCCAATACACGGTGGCTCAAGAACCGCTTTTCCCCCGCTTTCAATATGACCTGATAGTTTTTTGATGCGATTAACCCTCCGGCATTTGCATAGTAGTCTACAGAAACAGTGTAGGGTCCTGGAGGTACAAACAGGCGGGCCATTCGAATCTTTCCCGGCAGGGTCCTCCAGCTTCGCTTGTCGGATTGTTCCGACACAATAGAATAGATATTCGTACCCAAATCGGCCAATAATTTTGCCAGGGAATTCTCTTTAGTGTTCTCTCGGATTTTATGGGCTGCAAGGTATTTACTTGTCGCACGGGCAATCGCTTTTACCGTAATTCTGGCAATACGGTCGTCCAGATTCTTGTTTGCAATGGCCTCAATATCCTCGACCAAAAAGGTACGCTGAGAAGCAGCCTCACCCTGGGGTCCAATCAAACGGATATTGGTATATACTAAGTCTGTCAGACGGTTAATATATCGAGGAAGGGCGATTCGAATGAAGTAAAACCCTCCCTCACCATTCGGAACAGGGGCATCGATAAAAAAATCTTCTTTTATCGGGGAGAGGCCGTCATAACTGAGAAACACCAACTCGGCCTGCCGGTCGAGTTCATTTTGAGAAACCCATATGACATTTGGGAACTTATTCCGATAGAATTGGAATTCTTCGGTCAATCCGATGGCCTCGGTGACACGAAGAAGGTCTCCCGGAAGCGTTGGAAGCAGGACGGTACCATAGTCTTCCCAGTAATCATTATATGTTTCAAAGGCCTTCCTGTACGCAATAAAGGCATCATTAAGCTCTCCCTTGGCCTCATATAGAATACCGGAAAGGTAACGAGCGAAGGCATCTTCCTTATAAATATTTCTTTGCTCATACTTATCGTTCAAGAGGTTGAGCTTATGGTCGACCTTGCGCATTTCCACAAGGGCCTCGTCCAACTGGCCAAGATAGACATAGTTCAAAGAGGAGATGACGTTAATCATTGCCTTCTCAAAGTCTTCTCCTTCGTATGGAAGCATATTGTCATTGGTCAACATTGCACCGGTTTCACCGGGAATGCTTTTCGTATACAAAAGGTCGATCTGCTGTTCGGCCACATCGAGAAAGCGGTTGCTCTCCGTGTACCTGCCCTCAAGATGCAAGGTCATGGCCCGATCCAGATTGTACAACACAAAATTTTTCTTGCCATACCCTTCCTGGTTCTGTTCGATAAGAAGATCCGCCTCGCTATACTTTTCCTGTGCGAGGTAATGATCTACCTGGACATAGTGCTCGGTCACAGGACTACAAGCAGAAAAGGACAGCAGCAAGGTACAAGAATTGAAGAACCAGAACCCTTTAATCCTTAAATTCCTGTAACTACTCATCACACTCATCCATCTCTCAGAAGCCGAAGCGTCTTTTTTTGATAAACTTTTTGATCTTCTTATCTCCAAACCAGACCTTGATGTTGCTCTCAATATCGATCATTTCAAGCGTCACTTGGAAGTAAACCACTTTCCTGCCTCCCTCCTCATCCTGGATACTGTTAATACTTCCCTTCAACATATAGTCGGCGCCGATTTCTCTGCCGGGCGCTTTTACAGTATCCTTTCTCGAATGCTCCATCTGTTCCTCACGTTCCTGGCGAAGCTCTTCCCTTTCGCTTTTGGAGGCAACAAACCGGACCCGGCCCGAATTGGTCAACTCCCGCTCCAGATCCTTAGTAAATGTCTGAACATTGATGTGTTCATGGCTCCGATTAAGAATGCTTCCCACGATAACCGTCGGCGGTTTATTGTTTTTACTGGAAAAATTGTCTATCCATGGCCGGATCAAGGCCTCTTTCATCATTTCTTCGGCCACCAAGCGGGAATCCGTATCATTCCACCGTCCGCTCAGGTCAATGATTTTATCAGGGCTGACCCGCGTCACGCTTGTTGCACAAGCACTTAGAGCTCCTACCACACAGATCACGCTTAGTAGATATCTAATAGTTCTTTTCATAGGATCTCCTCCTCCCCTGAATGTGGTCCCTAGTTTAGGCTTCACCGATCTTAGTAACTTTATCTTTACAGCTCAAGCCTCACAATTTCTTAAAGATAACCCTCCTACCCCCAAGAGTTTTACCATGTTTAAGTCAGCTTTACGATTGTATCTTAATATTAGACGAAGGGTTTTCTGGAAGAGGCGATAATTACTTTGTCATGTATCCTGATGCCCTTTGAGGCCGACCAGGTCTTCAGGTGCAAAATCGTCAACAGCAATCGTCTTCTCGATCGCCTCATTCGTTTCCTGCAGCTTTTCGGCTTCATTGTCTGTCAGAATACCCTTCTGTTGTGCCTCTTCGACATCATCAATATTGGCCTTGTGCATTTTTTCCCTTAGAGATCTTGTCTCCTGCACCCCGACGAAGGCTTTTTCAAGCGTATGGACGGGGTCGCCCTCATTGCCAAAATACAATCCCCCGGTCAAACGATCCCGTGTTTCCGACGACTCCAACAATATTCCTGCACATTGCTTGATCAAGTCATCGGATGGGCCGTAATTGCGGGGGCCGAAAGGCTGGGTGATCAGGCGGACGAGCCAGGCGAAAGGCCTGCTCGGCAGATTTTTTAAGATGGCGGCCGTCCGTGCCTCTATTGTGGTAAACCCGTCCTCCATACAATAGGCCACAAGAGGCAGATCCTCTTCTTTGCGTCCGTCATCTTCCCAGCGCTTTAAAACCGCAGAGAGCAGATAAAGCTCCGAGAGAATATCGCCGAGTCGGCCCGAGAGCATTTCCCTTCTCTTCAAGGTGCCGCCAAGGGTCAAAAAGGCGATGTCCGACAGCAAGGCAAATCCAGCCGCATATCGACTCAGATTTTTGTAATAAGGGCGGACTGCATCCGGTACGAGTGGGGCCGGTACGATCAAAGCCTTGCTCAAGGACCACAACCACGCCCGGCCCAGTGTTCTGAATCCATGCCCGACGTGGCCCCATAAGGCCTTATCAAAATCGGCCAAAGCCCTGGCCTTGTCTTTTTCGTCGAGGGCCGTCATTTCTTTGAGCAACCACGGGTGGCAGCGAATGGCCCCTTGTCCGAAGATAATCATGCTGCGTGTTAAAACATTAGCCCCTTCCACGGTAATGGCAACAGGCAAGGCCTTGTACCGTTGGCCGATGTAATTTAACGGACCATCCATCACGGCCTTTCCGGCATGCACGTCCATCGCATCAATCACCGAGTCCCGCATCCGGGAGGTTGCATGTGCTTTCATAATGGCGGAAATAACGGCAAGCTTGTATCCTTCGTCCAATCCGGCACAGGTGAGTTTCCGGGCGGCATCAACCAGGTAGGCACTCGCGGCCATACGGCCCAGGAGCGTTTGTATCCCTCCAAATTTTCCGATGGGGATACCGAATTGTTTTCGGATCTGGGCGTAAGCCCCGGTCGTGCGCGCAGAAAACGCTATACTGGAAGCTGAAAGGGAAGGCAGTGAAATTCCCCGCCCTGCAGCAAGAGCCATCATCAGCATTTTCCATCCTTTTCCGATTTGCGCTTCTCCGCCAATAATATAATCCATTGGGATAAAGACATCCTTGCCCCAATTGGGTCCGACCTGGAACATCTGTCCTGCCGGCAAATGCCGACGGCCGATCTCAATGCCTTTTAGATCTGTGGGGACAAGTGCAACTGTAATCCCAAGATCGTTCTGCTCGCCAAGAATATGCTCTGGATCGTAAAGCTTAAAAGCCAGGCCCAGTACCGTGGCGACAGGTCCCAATGTGGTATAGCGTTTGTGCCAGTTCAGGCGAATGCCCGTCACTTTCTTTCCTTCAAAGGTGCTTTTGCAGACAATTCCATTATCATGTAATGATGCGGCATCCGAACCGGCTGTCGGACTGGTGAGCCCAAAACAGGGGATTTCATCACCTTTTGCAAGGCGCGGGAGCCAATAATCCTGTTGTTTTTTTGTCCCGAATTGCATCAAAAGTTCGCCGGGGCCTAAGGAATTCGGCACCATGACGGTGACGGCAGCGACGAGAGAACGGCTACCAATTTTTCGGATAACTTCTGAGTGGCCATAGGCGGAAAATTCCAACCCGCCAAATGCTTCAGGAATAATAATGGCAAAAAATTTATTTTTGCGCATGAAATCCCATACCTGCTCCGGCAGACCGAGAATAACATGATTGAATTCCCACTCATTCAACATACCGCAGAGTTCTTCCACCGGACCGTCCTGGAATGCCTGTTCTTTTTCGGACAGTTTTGAAGGCGGGGTATCAAGAAGTTTTTGCCAATCCGGATCTCCGGTGAACAGTTCTCCATCCCACCAGACATCGCCGGACTCCAAGGCTTCTCTTTCTGTTTCAGAAAGACTTGGTAAAGCCTTCCGGGCCCATCGAAAAATAGGCCGGGTCAGGATATTTCTGCGCAATGTGGTAAAAACCATGGTTTTCTCCTCAAAGAAAATATTGCACAGCCGCTTACAGGCCTCCCAATATCCCGCTTTCTCCTTTGCGGCCTCCCCCGGCCGCGGGGGCATGCTGAAGAATACGATCTGCCATTCGAGAGAAAGGAAGACTCTGAAGCCAGACCGTCCCTGTCCCGCTCAAGGTTGCGAGAAAAAGACCTTCCCCACCGAAAAACATCGACTTCAGGCTGCCGGCCCGCTCAATATCATAATGAATACCCGATGTAAATGCCGCGAGACAACCCGTATCCACACGAATCCGTTCATTATTCAAGGTCTTCCGGATCACGGTCCCCCCGACGTGGACAAAGGTCATCCCGTCGCCCCGGAGGCGTTGGAGAATGAATCCTTCACCCCCAAAGAAGCCAGCGCCAAGACGCTTTGTAAAGGCAATCCCGATTTCGGTCCCAAAGGCTGCGCAGAGAAAGGCATCTTTCTGGCACATCAACTCTCCCTGGACGTCTGCCAGATGTATGGGAATAATTTTTCCGGGATAGGGTGCGGCAAAGGCGACACGTTTTTTGCTGCGGCCCTCATTTGAGAAATGGGTCAAAAAAATAGATTCCCCCGTGAGCACCCGCTTACCGACATTCAAAAGTTTACCGAAAATACCCTCGCCAGGATTGGAACCATCCCCCATTTTCGCCTCGAAGGTGATGCCGTCGTCCATATAATTCATGGCACCTGCTTCAGCGATGACTGTTTCTCCGGGATCGAGTTCGACTTCTACGATCTGCATATCATCTCCAATGATCTGGTAGTCCACTTCGTGACATTTCATAAAATGACTCTCCTGTTCTTAAAAGAGAATATTTTTCCTGATGAGCAAGGGTTCGTATCCGAACACCGCACTGAGGTGGTGAAGAAATGCGTGTTGACCTTCACGATTCCAGGACTTCGTGATGCGAATTTCAGCCTTTCGATAGGTCTCAAGTTGTTGAGAGATTTCCATTCCCGGGAGGTGCGAGACCTGGGTCATTTCATCGTCGATGAGACCAAGCCATAAGGCGCTGACCCCCATGATGTATGAAGGCCAATTCTTTTGAAGCGAGGGTGACCATTGGGGGTCACTCGTGTCTTCAATCTGAGGACGAGAGGGTTTGTCAGGATTGTCCAAAATAACCTTTTCAACAATCTGAGCCGACAGCGCCTGAATCAGATGATCATTCTCTTTAATTTTTTTAAAGAGTTCGGCTGCAGTGTCCGTGTTTGTGTAGAAAAAAAAGGTGAACTGGTGGCCCGTGCTGTCCGGGGCGGCCCTCCGGTGGAAGCGCCAGCGGAGAAGATGCTTTGCATGGTCTTTCAATAAAGGCTCAATAACGGCATGTGCAAGGAGGAGGTCTACGGCGCTATCCGGAGCGTGATCTGAAGGCCATACTATTTTAAAGCGGGCCTCCCACCAGAAGCGATTATCCTCTCCTTCCGGGGGGCTTTCGGAGAGGGCCAAGGGCAAAGCTGAGGCAGAAGGAACACGCTGCCGGGAAGCGCAGGCGCCAAGCAAGACCGATGCAGTACAAAGAAAGATAAGGCCAAGGACCGCCTTTTTAAAAAAAGGTGCGCCCCAAAAACCCAACAGGGCCTGGTTGGTATGCCGCTCTATTTGTTGATCGACTTGTTTCCGCATGGAGTGTGATTGTGTTCTGAGATGATATTTTTGTCAAGGATATCTTAATGCACTCTCATTTCGAACTTTTGGATAAGAGTGCATTAAGATGGACTAATTCCCTGAAAAATTAGCACCGAGGTAACGCCCGGACAGACTGAGAAAGACGTACAAGGTTTGCTTGTCTTTGTTTTCGGCCAGAGGATTGTCAAAGGTGACCACCCATTCTGGGCCTTTTTTAAAAGTTTTCTGTATAATTTGTTTCGGTTTAACCACCTCCCAGGATTTATCCAATTTCCCTTCATTGACAATCTCCGCCACAACGCCACTCGCCGTTTTCAGGGCTTCGTCCTCTGATATTGGGCTGGCGGATTCGTGCGAATGGTCGCCACCACCTGGGCCGGCAAAAACCACGGGGGCCGAAAATACAAATAGAACAAGTAGATAAGCTGATATTTTTTTCATCTGAACCTCCCAGAAAGTTGAATTGCGTTAAAAGATTGAGTCGCGACTGTTTCTTTGCTGCGTGATGATTTCTTCTTCCATCTGCTGATGTTCGTGAATGTGGTTGTCCGTACTAAATCCGAAACTATCCGGATCGGTCGTATGACCATAACCATGAATTTGCATCAAAAACAGAAATGCCCCGGCCACAATCAGTCCGGCGTTAGAGACCGTACTGAACTGCTTGAAAGAGTTAAATCTGCGCCAGGTGATAATAAGTGACAGCATAATAGTCAAGGCCGTGATCTGTCCCAATTCGACGCCGACGTTAAAAGACAGTATCCGGAAGATCAAACCGCTTTCTCCCAAAGGTAATTGTTGAAGCCTTGTCGAAAGACCAAAACCATGAATCAAACCAAAAATAAAGATAACCCACAAGAGATTGGGGGAGGACATCTTCAAGTATTTTTTAAAGCCATCCAGATTATCAAATCCCTTGTAGCAAACACTAAGGGCAATCACGGCATCAACGAGATGGTAGTTTGCCGAGATGCTGAAGATGGTCGCAAAAACAAGCGTCAGGCTGTGTCCCAGGGTAAAAATGGTGATGTATTTCACGATATCACGAAACCCGGTCAGAAAAAAGATCACCCCGAAAATAAAGAGAAGATGGTCATAGCCGGTCAGCATGTGACTTCCCCCGAGCCAAACATACTGGAGGTAACCGCCGTCGATCATGGCCTGTTTATCTGCTTCAGAAATACCATGGGCCAGTGCAAGCACAGGAATAAGTATCAGCATAAGCATCCCCGCAGCGACCTTCAATTTTTTTAAATTCATTCTGATCTCCTTTTTCATATTTTACCAGACGCCAAAATATCTGTCATGAACCAGATACCGATTCGGGCACGCTGCTTTTCATCTGTTTTGAATGCTTCCTTGAGGGCTTTAATGACGCCGTCTGTATGTGCATCCTCCAGGAGGATGTCCACACGTACGCGAGGGACATAACCCACCACCCGGTCCCGGACGCTTTGAAAGGGTTCGTGCTCGGTCTCAGCGGAATGTCCTTCACATGCAAGCAATGTAAACCCCTTCACGCCAGTAATATTTCTAAGACGATCTGCCAGGTCACGCTTCGCGGACGCGTGTACGATCAAGGTCAAACATTTCATCGCCGGTTTCCTCCTTTTGTATTTTCTCTTCGCCATCCCCTTCGAACCAGGCATAGAGTGTCGGCAGCAATATCAAGGTTAAAAGTGTGGATGTAAAAAGCCCTCCGATCACCACGATCGCCAGGGGTTTCTGTAACTCCGAACCCGGCCCGGTCGCAATCAGCAAGGGAATCAAGGCGAGACCTGTTGTAATTGCCGTCATAAGCACAGGACGAAGCCGCCGTTCTGCACCCTGAAGAACGGCTTGATGAAGCGGAAGCCCTTCTTCTCGAAGCTGATTGAAATAACTAACCATCACGATGCCGTTCATGATCGCCATGCCAAAAAGGGCGATAAAACCGACCGAGGCCGGCACTGAAAGGTAGAGACCTGAGAAATACAGGGCAACGATCCCGCCGATCATGGCGAAGGGAATATTCAGGATGATCAGTCCTGCTTGTCGAACAGAATTGAAGGTGGTGAATAAAAATAGAAAAATGAGCGCAATGGCAATGGGCACAACAATCGCCAACCGCTTGGCCGCGCGCTGCTGATTTTCAAACTGGCCGCCAAATTCCACAAAAAATCCAGGCGGAAGGACGATTTTTTCATCAATGGCTGCCCTGATTTCATCTACAAAACCGACAATATCCCGGCCTTCGAGGTTCGTTTGAATCACGACTTGCCGCAAAATGCCTTCATGAACGACCTGAACCGGTCCGTCTACATCTACAATATCGGCCAGGAGGCTGATGGGGACTTTGTCTCCTGTCGGGGTATCTACCCGAATATTGCCGATGGCCTCAGCGGAGTTCCGCATGGATTCAGGATATCTCAGCAACACGGGCGTTCGCCGGACGCCTTCCATCACCTCAGTGACAATGTTTCCTCCCACAGCCGTGCTGATCAGTTCATTGATGTCCTCGGTGTTGATCCCAAAACGGCTCATCACCTCTGAGCGCATTCGAACCTCCAGGTAGCGCTGGCCGGTGATGTCTGTCCGGAAGAGATCGACACTGCCGGGAATCTCCGCCACAAGGGCCTCTATCTTCTTTGCCGTTTCTTCAAGTAAGGCAAGGTCTTCACCATACAATTTCACGGCAAGGGCGGCTCGGACACCTGTCAACATCTCTGAGACCCGCATATCAATCGGCTGTGTAAAGGCATAAACGATCCCCGGAAAACGGTCGAGAATCTCGCGAATTTTCACTTCAAGTTCGGCCGGGCCGTCTACCGTCCATTCTGAGCGGGGCTTGGTTAGGAGGAAGTTATCCGTTTGATACAAACCCATCGGATCTAATCGCAACTCGTCAGAGCCCATCCGGGCAGCCACGCCTTCGATTTCAGGCAGAGCCATAAGGGCCGTCTGGATGTCTCCGTCTATTTCGAGAGAACGTTCGAGCGAAATACTCGGCAGTTTTTCGACAATTACGACCGTCATGCCTTCATCCAATACCGGCATAAATTCCTTTCCGATAAAGGGATAAAGGCTGATTGCCCCGGCCAAAAGCATCATGGAAACACCCACCGACCATTTTCGATGGCTCAATGCAAAAGCAATGATCGGTCGATGAAGGTTCTTTAAGCTTTCGATCAGGCGATTTTCTTTTGCGGGGCCGCATTTCATCAAAAAACTGGCCAGCACGGGGATCACCGTCAGGGCGATCAACATCGAAACGGCTAAAGCCAGAGTGATAGTGATCGCCAGCGGCGTGAAGAGTTTTCCCTCAAGACCGCTCAGGCTGAGCAGGGGGAGAAAAACCACGATGATAATGAGTGTCCCGGAAACGACAGGCTGTGCCACTTCTATTACCGCGCGGTAGATAACGTGCAAAGGATCGACCCCCTTCAAACGACGCGCGAGGTGGGTCTGGATATTTTCCACGACCACAACCGCAGGATCGACCAGTACCCCGATCGCAATGGCCAGCCCCCCCAAAGACATCAAGTTGGCCGAGACCCCGCCGAGGTACATCAGAATAAAGGTGAACAAGATGCTCAAAGGCAGGATCGCCGCAACCGTAATCGCCCCGCGCATATACCCCAGGAAAATAATGAGGACGATGACCACCAGAACAAATGCCGCACTCAAGGCGGTTTTTACTGTCCCGATTGCGGTATTGACCAGGTCGGTCCGGTCATAAAAGGGAACGATTTTTACGCCGTCGGGAAGGCTTTTTTCGATTTCCTTCAACGCGGTTTTGACTCCCGCAACAGTCAGACTGGCATTGGCCCCCATCCGGTTCAGGACGATCCCTTCTACAAATTCTCCTTCACCATTCTTGGTTACCCCGCCATAGCGGGTCAGAGACCCGATTTGAACACTGGCGAGGTCTTTGATATGGATGGGCTGACCATTCTGCGTTGTGACCGTGATATTCTCAATATCCTCGCCTGAGGTAATATGGCCGACAGTGCGAACCAGCAAGACCTCATTGTTTCGGACGACCCGGTCCCCGCCCGCGTTACGGTTATTGTTTTCCAGGGCCTTTTTCAGGTCGCCGATATTCAGGTCCATTGCCAGGAGCGCCTCCGGGTCAGGCGTCACGTGGTAACTTCTCACTTCGCCCCCCAGTGCATTCACATCGGCCACCCCTTCGACGGAAAGAAGCCGAGGCCGGATCACCCAATCGAGCAGCCCGCGTAACTCGATGTTTGAATGCCCCTCACCCTCGACCATGAACATGTAGGCTTCACCTAATGGGGTGATGATTGGTGCGAGTCCGGCCTCCACACCGCTGGGCAGGCTGCTCCAGACCTGGTTGAGCCGTTCGGAGACTTGCTGCCGTGCCCAATAGATATCGGTGCCTTCTTCAAAATCAATCGTAATGGAAGAAAGTGCATATTTTGTCAGGGAACGCAGAACCGTCTGGCGAGGGATGCCATTCACCTCGACCTCAATCAAGCGGGTGATCCGCTGCTCCACCTCCAGAGGTGCCATACCAGGCGCTTTTACAATGATGACCACTTGAGGGGATGAAACATCAGGAAAGGCATCAATCGGCAACTGCAGAAAGGACCACGCGCCGGCAGCGGAAAGCCCTAAAGCGGTAACCAGAACCATCAACCGCTGCGTTAAAACAAAACGTATGAGATGGGCAATCATTTCAGTTCACCTCCCTGGTTCAGCCATTCAGCCTTGATGACAAAACTGTTCCGGGTGACGACCTGCTCTCCACCGGAAAGACCTTCCAGAATTTCGACCTGACGCCCGTCTGAGATCCCTAGCTTTACGGGGCGGAGTTCAAAACGCTTTCCAACCTGAATAAAGAGCGCGCTACGATCCCCGATAACCTGTATCGCACTCACAGAAACAGCTACTGGGGCCGCCACCTCTTCCCGAACCAGATCCACCGAGACAAAGAGTCCGGGACGCCATTTCCCGTCCGGGTTTTGAAGCCTTAAGCGGACCATCCCCATCTGGGTTTTTTCGTCGAAGCGTGGTCCGATATAAATCACCTCTCCCAATCCTCCCAGGCCTGCGTTTTTGGAAGTCACCCTTGCATTTTGACCCACCTTGAGACGGTTCAAATCTTTGGCCAGCACTTGGGCATCCACCCAGATCTCGCCCATATCGGCCAAAACAAAAAGCGGAGTCTTTTTGTCCACCGCCTTACCCAAGATCACATTTTCTTCGATCACAATGCCACTCATTGCGGCACGAAGCTCATACCGTGTCAGGGACTGACCGGAAAAAATAATGAGACGCTCTTTTCCCTTCGGGATATTCACGAGCCCCGAAAGTTCAGCAGAACGCAACCCTAGGGCAAATAAATCCTGTCCAGTCACGTATTTTTCCAGTTCCGCTTCTTGCAGGGCCTGACGGCTGGCAAAATAATCCTCTTTTGCAGAGATCTTTTGTTTTAAAAGCGCTTCTTCTCTGGTAAAAGAATTCCGGGCAAATGCGAGCCGATTTACGGCTTCGATATAATCACTTTTGGCATTGGCCAGCTCTCGGCTCTCAATGACAGCAATGACTTCGTTTTTTTTGACCACATCCCCTAGAGTTTTTCGGATTTCACTCACGATTCCGGAAAGCCTGGGAACAACATGGGCCACCTTTTTGATGTTCAGCTTCACCTGACCCGCAAAGGTCAGGGCGGTTTTTATTTGAACGGGCCTGGCCGTTTCAACTGTGATTTGAGCATTGGTAATCACTTCATCGGTCAGTGTCAAAACAAGATGAGGCGATTCTGCGCTTTTGACCGGATCGGCTGTCCCCATGATGAGAACAAACAGCAATATAAGCCCCGACACCATTTTTAAAATCATCTCTGTAAAATTTTTCATCGAGCGTCCTCCCTTTTCTTCTCATCTGCCATCGATTTGTCCGCGTTTATTGGCTTATTCGGTATTGATTCCCCGATGAGTTGCTCCAAATCAAAAAGGGCCATATGGTAATCTGTCAATGCATCCAGATGTTGACTTTTCACATCAGAAATCGTCCGCTGAGTGTCCAGCATATCCATCAGACTGAATTTTCCTAAACGATAGCCCTCACTCATCGCATCAAAGGTTTCTTGCGCCCCGGGAAGCACGTTACGATTGAGCGCAGAAAGCTCGGCACGCGCCGTCGCCAGCCTGTTGTAGGCATCGGTCAGCGCAATATTGATCCGGACTTCGACCGCGCGGCGCGCTTCTTCCGCCCTCGCAAGTTCATGACGCGCTTCCAGGATCCCCCCCTGATTTTGATTCATCAAAGGAAGCGGGAAGGAAAGCCCCACGACAAAAACATCCTCACCCGGTCCGCTTAAACGCCGGAGGCCGCCGCTGATGTTCAGATCCGGAATGGCTTTACTCTTTTCCAAAACAATGAGGGCCTGACGGCTTGAAAGTTCAGCAGACCACCGCGCGAGTTCCGGGTTTTGTGTCAGACTTTGCATCAATTTTTCTTGAGACGGGATTCCAGAGACAAAGGAAAGTCGACCCTTGGCCCGCTTAAAAAACGGATCAGTGTTTCCCCATGTTGCCCCCAGATGTTGTCGGGAAACGATTAAGGCCCGCTTGGCACGTTCCAATTTAATTTGGATGGATGCAAGGGCGACTTTTACCTTAATTTCCTCAACCGGGGAGGTTTTTCCGGCATCCACCCTTGCAGAGACGGTTTCGACCACCTGTCTCCCGATGCGCAGAACCTCTTCAATCAAGATGAGGCGTTCTTGCGCACTTAAGATGGCGGTAAAGGCCTTCGATACCCGGGTAAACACTTCCATCCGCTTTATTTCATATTCCCATCCTGTCAGATCCCGCTGACGTGTCGCAGCCTGGGTTCTTGCAAATCGCTTTGCCCCGAGCTCAATCACTTGGCTCAGTTGTATCGTCGTTTCTGCTTCATCTGTACCGCTGAAGGCACCGGAGCCAGCCATGTTTTCGATGGTAATTCCGATTTCCGGGTTTGGTCTTAGACTGGCTTGCAGTCTTCCGGCCTCACGGGCTCGCAGCGCCCATGAGAATGCTTTCAACTCCGGGTTGTTCAGGAGTGCCAGGGCGATCGCTTTTCTCAAGGTGATCTCGCCGTCGGGTTCCTTCACCGAGGAGGGGGGCACCCTCTTTCCCGGTGTTTCCGGTGGACGAAAGACCGCGATGTCATGACCCAGGGGACGCGGTACCGGCCATTTAATATTTTCACGTGAAGTGTTACATCCGGAAAGTCCTGTCGCCAGAACAAGACTTAGGACGAATATGGGATTAAAACGCATAGAATTCCTCCGCTACGTTACGAATAAGAACGCACCTCTTTGAAAAAAGGCCTAAAGTTTTAGCGATTAAAGATGGATGGTTTTAGGAATTTACGTGGAGTAGGGAGGTGCACGGAGTGAGGGGGGTGAAAATTGGCTTGTTTGTAGAGGAGGGATACTCAGGCGTACCAGAGCCCCTCTTTGAAAATGGAAAAGCATGGAGAGGTCAGGCGAACCCTGATCTAAGGCGAGCAGATTTTTCTTGAATACTGAAGAGAATTGGAAAGATTGTCCTATATGGAGGGGAAGGAGGGCAACTTGGGAAAGGCTATGGTGTGAGACATCTATTGAAAGGCCAAAATCCAGCACACCTTGATCATGATCATCCTGACGTTCGTGCCCATGGGTCACCTCTGGAAAGAAATTGATATGAACAGCAGATTGATGCTGATGACCTTCCGCATCCCCTCGCACATGTTCGTATGCCGGGTGAAGGTGTAGCATCGGCAGGAGAAGCATCGGAAAGAGCAGTGCAAAAGTACCGACACGCTGGGAAGAAAAATACCTACTCAATATCATGCCTTTGGGGATATTGTCCGTTGATAAAATCACTTTATAACATAAACTTTACCATAAAAACAAATTATACGTGAAAGGTTGCATTCATTGGAGATTGAAAAAACCTTCCAGGGAAAACAGATCAGAAGACTGACAGGTCTGCAAAAGGTAAGACGCTATGAGAATGATGAAGAGCAAGGAAAGAACGCAAGCTGTTGAAAAACTGGTGGTCCCAACGGGGTTCGAACCCGTGTTTTCGGCGTGAGAGGCCAACGTCCTAGGCCACTAGACGATGGGACCATTATTTGAAATACCTTTCGTTATTGGGTGATATCCACTTCGTAGCTTAGATGACTTTCGGCGGAGAATTTCCAGCCATATCTTGATTCAAGTTCAATGGTGGTCTTTCCGGAAGACAGTGCGACAAATTCAAAAGACCGCATCCCCGAATCGGTCACGCGAATGTTCCGCATTCGGTCATATTCGTCACTCAAAAGTCTTAAAATGCCTGTATCAAAGGTCGGGACAAAACGACATCCCCCCTTGGTCCGGTCTTCCCAGATCCGGATCTGGAAGGGCTTCCCCACCTTGGCAGAAATCTTTTTAATCTCACTCTTTCCTTGAATCATCCTGTCCAACCTATGTTTGATCTGTAGGTGACTTTATCTAAATCTGAATTCATTGTCAATAAATCTTGTATCCTAATGTATGCGATCAGTATCGTAAAATCGCCAAGTCGTCCACAAGACAAGGCCAGAGGTCACAAGGGCGACCGAGGCGTACTCACGTACGGTGAGGAGACTTGTGGACGATCGGCGGTTTTACTTAGTGAGCATGCTCTTATTCACCGCGATAAACCCCCCAATCGCTCCGCCGGTTCCCGCACCGAGCAATGCCGCTTCCATTCCACTAATAAAGATTGCGAGTCCAATACCGAGGAAGACCCCGACCACAACATAGAGAAAAAAGTCCTGCCCGCCCATCATCCACACGACGTTTCCAATCAGTGCGCCGATCAAGGCCATGACGACAATGAAAACGGGTCCGCCCATGAACGAACCTACCACGCCCCCGGTGATCCCGGTGACAGCCGTGCCGGGGACAGAAAGCTTAAATGGTTTAAGAAAAAGCTTGGTCCGCATGGGGGCAAGCTATCAAATCTTCAGGGGAGAGTCAATTCCATAATCCGAAGATTCAGTCTGGTTGCTTAAAGTGACTTTCAGACAGATCGGCCATATCATTCAAGCCCTTTTCAATATGCAGTCGGAAGGTCAACATTTCTGGTTTTTTTGTGTTGGTCGGGATGGAGAGTGGGGCTGCCGACCAGATAACGACACGAGAGAAGGGAAAAACCACATGAAGCTTCGACCAGCTTTTTTTAAAGAGAAACCCCCGATCACTCCAGGAGCGTATCGCCATAATCGGACAGCCGGATTTTCGCGCCAACAAGAGAATGCCGGGCTTGACGATGCGTCCCGGTGGTTTCGGGCCGTCGCAGACGATCATCCCGATTGCTTTTTCTCGAAGGACGGTTCGGGTCAGCCCCCCCAAGGCTTCTCTCCCCCCTCTTGAACTGGAGCCGCGGACCACGATTGCCCCCAGTTTTTGGATGACAGAGGCGGCGAGATCTCCATCTTCACTGTGACTGACAATCGTCGCGATTTTTCGCCGCGGGTTGATCTTCAGGAGATAGGCATAGTTGAAGATCATGTCCTGGTGCCAGCAGGTCAGGATTACAGGCTCGTCTCCCTTGAGGGTTTCTAGGAGAGGGCCCTTAACTTCAATCCGGCAGGTCCATTGCCATATATTTATGAGAACGCGAATAAAAATAAAGGCCGAAAAGGAGAGGAAACGCTTTTGTATTTTTGAAGTAAATGACATGAACCGGGCTATTTCAGTCGATAATAATCTTTATACCAGGCGACAAAGCGTTGAACCCCTTCTTCAATCGGCGTCGCCGGTTTGAAACCGACATCCCGCATCAGATCATCAACGTCGGCATAGGTTGCAGGTACATCCCCCGCTTGAATCGGCAAAAGCCGACGTTCTGCTTTTTTGCCGAGACAATCTTCCAGGACCTCGATCAGCCTCAAAAGTTCGACAGGGTTGTTGTTCCCGATGTTGTAAACTTTATAGGGCGCCTTGCTGGTTCCCGGATCAGGGCTTGCCCCGTCCCATGTTGGATCAGGTGAAGGGATCTTTTCCGTGACCCGGACAATTCCTTCCACGATATCATCGACATAGGTGAAATCTCGCTGCATCCGGCCATAATTAAATACGTCAATCGGTTTTCCGTCGAGGATGGCTTTTGTGAAAAGAAAGAGAGCCATGTCGGGTCTGCCCCACGGGCCGTAAACGGTAAAAAATCGAAGGCCGGTGGTCGGGACTTGGTAAAGGTGGGCATAAGCGTGGGCCATCAGTTCATTGGCTTTTTTTGTCGCACCATAAAGGGAAACCGGATGGTCCACATTGTCATGAATGGAAAAAGGCATCCGGGTGTTCGCTCCATAGACCGAACTGGAGGAGGCGTAGACCAGGTGGGGCACCTTGGTATGTCGACAGCCTTCGAGGATATTAAGAAAACCCATCAGATTGCTTTCGATATAGACATGGGGGTTTTCGAGACTGTAGCGGACCCCCGCTTGTGCGGCGAGATGGATCACCCGGTCAAAGCGCTCTTTCTGAAAAAGGTCTTCCAGGCCTTCTTTATACGCCAGATCCATTTTGAGGAAACGAAACCGAGACGATTCGTCCAATTTTTTTAAGCGTTCGGTCTTGAGCCGGACATCATAATAATCGTTCAGATTATCGAGGCCGACAAGCTCTTCTCCTTCTGAGAGAAGCCGTTGGGTAAGATGAAAGCCGATGAACCCGGCGGACCCGGTGATGAGAATCTTCATGACCTAAAGCCTTCCATCTACCCAAGCCCGGTCGAAGAGATGCTTAATGTCGTAGATCACTGAAACTTCCCGGGTGTAACGAACAAGGTCGTCTTTCCCCCATTCTTTAAACTGCTTGTGTGGAACGGCCAGAATGATGGCGTCATAGCAATGTTCGGACAAGGTCCCGACCAGTTTGATTCCATATTCGCGCTCAACTTCCGGGGGGTCTGCCCAGGGATCATAGATATCGACCTCAGCTTGATACTTCTCAAACTCTTGAACAATATCAATCACCCGCGTATTTCGGATATCGGGGCAGTTTTCTTTGAAGGTCAGGCCCAGGATCAGGATACGACTTCCGCCAACCTGAATCCGCTTTCGGGTCATGAGTTTGACGACCTCCCCCGCTACATAGTTTCCCATATTGTCATTGATCCTCCTCCCGGCGAGGATGACATCCGGGTGATATCCGACTTCCTGGGCCTTATGGCAGAGGTAATAGGGATCAACCCCGATACAATGGCCGCCGACCAGGCCAGGGGTGAACTTCAAAAAGTTCCACTTGGTTCCCGCGGCCTTCAGGACGGCTTCGGTGTCAATTTCCAGACGATTGAAGAGGAGGGCAAATTCATTGATCAGGGCGATATTGAGGTCTCGCTGTGTATTTTCGATTACCTTAGCCGCTTCGGCCACCTGAATCGATTCCGCGCGATAGGTTCCAGCCTGGATCACAGATCGGTAAACGGCGTCGATCGTCTCCAGGGCCTCGGGTGTTGAGCCGGAGACGATCTTTAGTATTTGTGTGAAGGAGTGCTCTTTGTCTCCTGGATTGATCCGCTCTGGAGAATATCCCGCAAAAAAATCACGATTGAAGCGCAAACCGGAGGCCTTCTCCAGGATCGGGACACAGATATCCTCCGTGACGCCGGGGTAGACGGTCGATTCATAGACGACAATATCATTTTTCTTTAAGACGGCCCCGACAAATTCAGATGCCCGGATCAATGCGCTCAGGTCCGGCCTTTTGTAACTGTCAATCGGGGTGGGCACCGTCACAATGAAGAAGTTACACTCTTTGAGTTCGGCCAAACTTGTCGTGTATGAGAGCCGCATCGCTGATTTCAGGCCTTCAGAACTGACCTCCAAGGTCGTATCCACGCCTTCTTTCAGGGATTCAATCCGATCCAGGTCGATATCGAATCCGACCGTTTTGAAGCGCTTTCCAAATTCTGCCGCCAGGGGGAGGCCGACATATCCGAGGCCGATGACGGCAATCTGATATTGGTTTTCAAGGTTCGACAATGTTATTCACCTCTTGTTATTTCCTGTCGGCCAGGCGCTCCGCCTCGCCAACCATCTTCTCGAGCAGGCCGAGTCCCCTTCTCCAGAAGAGAGGGTCTTTGATATTTAAACCCATCTTTTCCTGAAGGAGTACATCAGGACGCACTGAGCCTCCTGCGGAGAGAAGGTTTAAGTACTTCGGGACAAATCTCTTCCCTTCCTCCATATATTTTTGAAAAAGGGAGAGGACAAGGAGGTGGCCGAAGGCATAAGCATAGGTATAAAAGGGGGAATGGATAAAGTGAGGGATGTACATCCACCAGGAGCTGTAATCATCCGTCAGGGTGACGGAGCCTTTAAACATCTCTTGGTTAGCTGACAGCCAGAGGTCATTGACCCGTGTGGTACTGAGTTCCCCCTCACTTCGACGCGCCGCATGAACAATCTGTTCAAAGCGGCAGAGGACGACCTGCCGGAAAACGGTGGCAAAATCCTCTTCGAGTTTTGACATGATCAGCGCCAGGCGTTTCTCCGGATCTTTCTCTGACTTTTTAAGTCGGTGAAAAACGAGCATCTCTGCAAAGACGCTGGCCGTCTCCGCCGTGGTTAAGGGGGTGGAAAAGTTGAAATAGCTTTGTTGACGAGAGAGCCATTGATGGACCCCGTGGCCGAGTTCGTGGGCGAGCGTCATCACATCACGCGGGCTTCCAAGGTAGTTCACGAAGACATAGGGGTGGACACTCGGGACAGTGCTGTGACTGAAGGCCCCGCCCCGCTTTCCGGGCCGAACCGCGGCATCGATCCATTGATTTTTAAAAAAGAGGGACGCGACCTCCTCGACTTTCGGGGAGAAATCATGAAAGGCGGAGAGCACGGTCTCACGCCCCTGATCAAAGGTAACGGGTTCTGTGATTAAAGACAGGGGGGCGTAACGGTCATAATCATAGAGGGTCTCAAGCCCCAGCACCTTTTTCTTGAGTTCGTAATAACGGGCCACAAGAAAGAAATATTCTTCACAGGAAGAGAGGAGGGCGTCCACGGCCTTCGCGTCGATCTCGCTTGACAAGTTCCGGGAGGCCATTGGATCCGAAAACCGGCGGAGCCGGTCGTCACTGGCATGGTCTGCGGTGACCTGGTTTAGAATAAAGGTGAGGATGGGTGCGTGCTCCTTTAAACCCTCCGTCAGGCCGAGGGCCGCGGCGCGCCGCGTGGAACGCCGTCGATCATGGAGAAGAGACAGGGTCTCCTGCTCCGTCAGGGACTGGATTTCTCCTTTTACGTTGACCTTGAACCGGATCAGGTTGATCGCTTCGTCGAAGAGGCGTTGGAAGGCTCGAATGCCGGTGTTGGCCTTTTCATCCAGGATTTTTTCTTCCGGTTCTGAGAGTTGGTGGGGGCCAAACTTTCGGATCTCTTCCAGGAAGTGACGGTCTTTCGCGAGGGTTGGCGTCTTCATCCATGCCGCTGCGCGTTCTTCGGGGACGACGGTCCACTCCAGGTCAAAAAAGAGAAGGTGTTTATTGATCTCGGTTAGACGCTCCTGGGCCATTTGCAACAAGGCGCCGTTTTTAGGGTCATTCGTATCGGTAGAAAAAACAAGCGAGGCATAGGAGATGACCCGGTCGCTCCGCTCCCGGGCCATCTCAAGCGCGCGGATCGCCTCATAAAGCCCTTTCGCTCCGCTCTCCTCTGCCCCGATCTTTCCCCGGTATTGCTTCTCAAAGCCCTTCGCCTCTTTCAAAGCGGTTGCCAGGTCGGATTCAATCCTTGGATCGTCGGTCCCCTTATAGAGATCGCTCAGGTCCCAGCGCGGTAAATCGGCTTCGTTCAAAACGGTTCCTTTCCCGATAAAAAATTGACACCAAGATACCATAAAAACAGGGGCTCCTGAAACAGCAAAATAGTCCTTGACCTCTGTTGAATTCTTTGGCAAAATGGGGGACTGCTGAAGGAGGTTCCAAGTGGTCCGTCTTGCCTTTGCCTTATTTATTTTTGTCCTGTTATTTCCCCTGAACGGATGGTCTCAAACATCCGACTTCTTCAGCAACACGCAATCGGTGGACAAACTGTCGACGGGAGGAGCGGGCGCTTGCCCAAACTGCCCCGGTTTTAACCCCGATACGCTCATTAAACACTCGGGCACCGATCCGGACCCACTGGATACGAACATTACTTTTAGTTTGACAATAACAACAACGGCTCCTTCTCTTGGTGCAACAGTGTCCGGCCGTTTTTTCAATTCCTTAGGCCCAGGCGCCATTACCGATAATATGTTTGGCGTAATTTCGAGTGTCCACCGTGGCGCAGATGCCCTTCCCGATACTTCCGACGACGAGCCCGCACGATGTGCTCTAAATGATGCGGATGGCATTCCTCCGGATCAAGCCGACGCGAGCGGGAATGGTTTGAACTGCGGCGATTTAAGATTCGACCCCGCCAGTCAAGGGATGACAACTATTCCCACCTTTCCTGCGACGAACAGCCTAGCCCCCTTCTCCGCAAGTAATAATCCTGTTGGGGACTTTTTCCCCAGTGATGGCGCACATGCAGGCATAGAGCTTGAAAATCGTTTTATCATGACGAATAACTCCACCAGTGATGGGGTGCTGACCGTGCCGGCAACGGGAACGTGTGGGGCCTCAATCTGTGTGGGTGCGTTCCAGAAAGAAAACCAGGTCACCGCACTTACAGGGACACCTGGAACGCGCACATCTCCCGGCGCGGGTGAACAGATTTTTGAGCAAACGGCGAGCTGGCAGATTACAGGGAGTACCGCAACCACGTTTAATGCTCCGGTTGTCAGCTGGACGCAACGCATTCAGAATCCGGTCTTTGATGGGACGACTGCCAACCGTGAGTTTGATACAGGCGTAATGTCAGGGAGTTTTACGCGGGAGAGTGGGGCAGCGACTAGTCCAACGACCTTCCCGATGGTCACCGTCCCGCTGATGAATGCATCACCATTTGTCTGCTCAACGGGTGCACCGGCCGGGACTTGCATTACAATTCCATAAGGATAAGTAATGAATTTGAAGGCGAATACAGTTATTGTGATAATTTTCTTGGGCTTTTTCAATGTTTTATCCTACGACTTCGCCCAGGCAACTGATTCTAGGTCCCTGACAACGACAACCCAAAACCAAACGATCTTTACCAACGGAGAAGACTGCCGGGGGAACCAAGGGGAGATCTGCCCAGGGACAATTCAAACTGGAGGGGTAACGATCCCTATTAACGGGGGTATGTTAAATTTTAATCTTTGCGGTGAAGCCATTAATGTGAATCCGACCGATGTGCCTGTTTGTCGGGTCACTCCTCCAATGATCCCCCCCGGTGCCGATACTCAGGTGGGGACAGGCTTGAACCCGATTATAGGAACCGGGACAGATGTCGGTGCAAGCTTCGGAGGTCTGACCAATGACTCAGTTCCTAGTGGAACGAGTAACGTGACCATTCCCGGGTTCCTGATCCATGGAGGAACATTTCTCTCTAACCCGATGTCAGGTGAAGTGACCAATAATTGTAATTCAGAGGCAACCTGTGGACAGACCGTAAACCGGAATATCATCACACATTTCCAGAGCTTTCGGTCTGTTCCGAATGGAGGAATTATCGATCCGAACGTCCCGAGTGTCTTCTGTGACCAGCCCCGTTGCAACCATATCGAATTCTCGATTCAGCAGGATATGACGGGTGCAGCGGCTGCGCAAACGGCCATGCGTTTTGACTTTGTCATTGATTCAAAAAATGATGCCAACGGAGATATTATCGTCACGGCTCCAGGTACGCCGACGGGGACATTTACGGTAACCTGCCTGCCGGGGTCAAATGCCTGCACCAATACAAGCGGAAATTTTCGCGTAAACACGAGTACCTTTACATCAGCCTCCACCGGGTTTGTCACTATGAATGATTCTCCTGTCGTAAACCCTGTCGGTTGTCCTACAGGGACGCTTGTCGATCCATTCCATCAGAATGGGGTCTCGTGCCAGTCTAACTGAAAGACCTTAAAATGGTCTACCGCTGCGCCTTCCCCGCCTTGGGCTCTGCGGAAGTTTTTCATACCGTTCCTTTAAATCCGGATGCGCCTCTAGGAACCTGTCGACGGCTTCTTTGTCTTCAAAGATCTCAGGGCTTCTTTCCTGGTATTCCTCAATGCTCAGATCATGTTTTGCCAGGACGCTGGCGACATGGTTGTTGATCTCTTTTTCAAGCCTTCGGAGTGCCTCCATGTCGGGGCCTTCCCCATCGGGTCCGAAGCGCGGGGAGCTTCTGCCCCGGAAGAAATTCCCCATCGACTCGCTCAGGTCAATCTTTGCCCGGACAAATTTCTCAACATCTGCATCACTGATATGATCTGCGCTGGCCGGCTGTGCCCCTGAAGAACCCAGGCCCAGGAGGATGATAAAGAGCAAGAGAGTTCGGTAAATGATAGGATTTTTTGCCGCTGGACTCGATAGCATTTGTTGCTTCATTCTTAATATCCTTTCTGCTATTATGTTGGTCCCCGTCTCAATGTCCGAATATAGTGAACGATCTTCCAGGCCTCTTCTTCAGAAACCATCCTCGGGATATACCCGAACATTCCGGTTCCCTCTACCCCGTGTTCGATCGACCAGAACATTTCTCCGTCGGTGCGAAGGAGTTGGAAGTTCGCGTCGGTCAGGTCCCGAGGAGGCGGTGATAACTGGATGCCGCCATCACCGTCTCCCAGCCCTTCTTTCCCGTGACAAACCACGCATCCCCCGCCGAGGTAGGCCTTCTTCCCTTCCTCGATCACAGCCGTCGAGACCAGAATCGGATTCTTTACCCTCCGGGACTCGCTGGGCGCGCGCGGGCGGGACATATCAAAGGAGATCATTCCCGAATCCAGTTTCTCCGGGACGATCGCCTTGGTCGTCAGATGCACAAAAACGGCAAAGCCGATAATCATTGCCATCATGATGCCGATAATACGCAGTTGGGCCATTGAAGGTTCCTCTTTATTTTAAAATGGCATTAATCCAGGGGGAGGGCGGCCCTTTCGGCCAGTTTAGCCTCTTCCCACAATGCATCCATTTCCTCAAGCGAAAGCGTCTTCAATCCGCCATTTTTCTCCGTTGCGGATTCCATCCTATGAAAGCGTCCGGTAAAACGATCAATGGTTCCGCGCAGGGCATCTTCCGGGTTTATTTTCAGAAAACGCGCGACATTGACGATGGAGAAAAGAAGATCACCCAGTTCACTTTCAATCCCGGCGAGATCTTTTCTGGCAACGGCCTCGCAAAGCTCCTGAACCTCTTCTTCGACCTTGGCGAGGATAGGCTCAGAGGTTTTCCAGTCAAATCCCACGCGGGCGGCCCGCGACTGCAGCTGATGCGCGCGAAGCAGGGCCGGAAGCTGTTTTGGGATGCCGTCGAGAATGGATTTCCGGTCGCGATGGCGATCTTCCTTCTTTTTGATCTCCTCCCATTTTGCAAGGACTTCCGTGCTGTCCATCGGGGAGTTTGCCTTCCCCTCGCCCTTCGGGGTGAAGACATGGGGGTGACGGCGGGTCATCTTTTCTGTGACCGTAACCAGGATCTCTTCAATATCGAAGAGTTTGCGTTCTTTTGCGATCTCCGCATGGAAAAGAACCTGAAAAAGCAGGTCGCCCAATTCCTCACAGAGCGGCTCCGCCCGTCCGGCCTCTATCGCTTCATAGACCTCATAAGCCTCTTCGATCAGGAAGGGTTTCAAGGATTCCGCGGTTTGCTCGCGATCCCAGGGACAACCCCCTTCTCCCCTTAAACGGGCCATGACCTCGACCAAGGCATCAAATGCTTTTGACATCAGGCTCCCACACTAAACAGTCCTGCATTATACAACCGAACAATGCTAATTCTCAAGAACCTTCACAACAATGGAGGGGCATCTTGCTAGTAGCCACGGAAGACGACCGGGTTAATCTTTACTCCGGTCATCCGGGTGCGTAGACCTTGTGCCACGGTCTGTGCCGATTTTTTTGAGGGATAATGAGGGATAAGGACCGATTCGAAGACGATACCGCGTCCCTTGATTGGTCCCGGCCTCTTTCAGGTAGACCTTTTTATAGTATTGGCCGACTTCCTGTTTCATGCGTAAGGCGTTTTCCCGAATCGAGTAAGAACCCACCTGCACAAAGAAGCGATTGTTGGCAGACTGAGACCGCCGCAATGTCGGGGCGCGGCCGATAATTTCGATCTTGACCGTGGTGACTCCCGCCTCTACCACACCCAGTTTTTTTGCGGCCCCGTAAGAAAGATCGAGGATACGCCTCCCGATAAAGGGTCCCCGATCATTGACCTTGACCTTGATCGAACGGCCAGTCTTGGGATCGTTTACTCGAAGGAGTGTCCCGAGGGGAAGTTCCTTGTGGGCAGCAGAAAGTCCATACATGTCGTAAATTTCACCGCTGGCCGTGGGACGTCCGTGAAATTTATCCCCATACCAGGAGGCGAGGCCCACCTCACGATAGCCGACCCGGTATTGTCTTGAAGCACTGCAGGCATTTAATAAAAGAAGGGAGACAAAAAGAGTAAATAGAAAAGGCGGAGGCTGAGGAAAAGAGGCTTTCTGCTTAGGGATCTTAAGGATTTTAGTGCTCCGCAAAAGAATTAGTCCCGTATTTTGACCACCTTCATCTTGCAATTGGGGCAGTAAAAGCGGGAAGTCAGTTGATCGAGACAGATGGGGCAGGTTTAATAACGTCTTTCCATTATCTGGCGATTTTCCAGGCGGCGATCTCCCTTCCGTCATTCCTCCTTACGATGCTCGATCGTTTGATCTCTCCGGTAAACTCATGCCATCAAGAGGGCGAGTGTACCGCATACAAGATTGACCATCATTAGCCGAACAGAGGTTAAGTGTAGTTTGCTGAATTCTGTGCGGGGAATTTCAGATTCAGAGCTCTCCTCATCCGTTTTGTTTTCGGATTGTCGTTTCGAAATCAGAACTCTTAGCCGGGGAGAAATAACAAACACCGAATAGAAACAGACCCCGGACATGATCATGATGGCCAGATAGCGGGTCGCATTCCATGGGGTCAGATTTTCCCAGGTAAAGAACTTTACGATCCCGGTCCCGATCAAGACCGCGCTGCAACCCAAGGCGACCTTGTCGAACTTCGAGAGGATCTGGCCCATGAGTTCTCCGGCCCGTCTTCGCGGTTCTATCTTCCTGAAAATTGTTGGCGCGACAATAGCGCCGATGATGACGATGCCGCCTACCCAGATGGCAAGGGCGAAGAGATGGATGAATTGAATGCCCATGAAATAAAAGTTGGGGATTGGGACTTCCATTTATTCCGGGTTTCCATTTTCAGACCAGACACCACGTTTGTCTGTCCAGGCCACCTCCTCCGCGCTAAAAAACCGGACCCTGTGTACTGTCCCCAGAGGCATGTTCTTCACCTTGGCCAGACCCTGTTTTAAGAGTTCCACATTCACAAAGTATTTCTTTTCATTCTCAACGAAGACATAGGCGAGGAGTCGGCCAAAGCGATCCCTCGGCCTTTGCGGGTCGATTTGAATGATAACCGGCCTCCCTTCGACCAGCTTCTTGTTCAGGGCGGTTGCCGCTTCACTGAAAGGTTCCGGATCAAAGACCCATTTTCCGCCCACTTTTTTTCGGACTTCCGGGGCATCTATTCCAAGATAGCGGACCAACCTGCCATCCTCCAGGCGGATGGTATCTCCGTCGATGACCTTGAGAACTTTTGCTTCAAAGACATCGGCCCGCAGTTCTCCGACTTCAGCTTGCGCGATGGGTAGTGCGATGAAAAGAAGGAGGATGACAGGGAGAAGGAGGGGTAGGTACTGTCGTTTTATGAAAAGAGTCATGGGGAAAAATTGGTTCATGGACGACGTTTTCTCCTGTGTTTTTTATCGACCCAATCAGAAATAAGCTTTTTCTGGGATGCGTCCATATCAACAAAACGCACCCCGATTCCTTCTGAAGCGAGGCCCAAATTGTCGTAGTCCTTTTTCCAGACCACTTCACAGGTACAGAAAATTTTTGTCTTCTTATCCGGCAGGACAAATTCTATTGGAAAGCGTCCCCCTACCTTGAGCTTTTTGGATGAGGAAAGAAAAAGTCCGCCCGGTCCTATATTTTCCGCGGAAGCGAGGAATACTTCGTTGGAATGTTTTCCTTTGACCTCTAGAATGATAAACGGAGTTCTCTGGTGAACTCTATCATTTTTGGTTCGGGTTTTTTTAATTGAAGGTAGCATCGGCATTCTCCCTCTTGGTGGAGATCAGACTTCAGTGATACAGGCAGGTCAAACTATAGCAATAATGTGAGCAGGGGGTCAATATGAATCATTTCCCCGGAGATGAATGGTGTCAGCGCTCTTCTGCAAATGCCAGGAAGGCAATATTCCGGGCCCGTTTTATGGCCCTTGTGAGTTGGCGCTGATGTCCGGCACAATTCCCTGAGATACGCCTTGGGATAATTTTTCCACGATCTGTGACAAATCCTTTCAGGATTTGAGTATCTTTATAATCGATGTCTTTTATCTTCTCAGTACAGAATCGACAAACACGTTTTCTTTGAAAGTATTTCTTTTCCACACACCCTCCCTAACTTCCTTAAAATGGAACCTCGTCGCCACCCTCTTCAACGGCCGGACCTTCTTTGTCCGCCCCTTCGGTCTGTCCCTGCCGTTTCGGGAGAAAGCGAATCGATTGTGCAACCACTTCGTGCTTGTTTCTTTTTTGACCTTCTTCCGTTTCCCATCTACGCTGTTGGAGACGTCCATCGATAATGGCACCTTGTCCCTTTGAGAGGTACTGTCCGCAATTTTCAGCCTGCTTCCCAAAAACCACAATGTCGATAAAACAGACCTCGTCCCTCATCTCTTCCCCTTGTTTATACCGATGATTCACAGCAAGCCCAAAGCTGGCAACGGCTGTTCCGCTGGGGGTGTAACGTACTTCAGGATCTCTGGTCAGATTGCCGATAAGAATGACCTTGTTAAAACTTACCATTTAGTACCGTCCTCCTCTGGCCCGGGGTGAGAATGATTTTTCATCACGGACAGGGATCATCTTTCCTAACTGATCTTCACTTATCTTAATGGTCAGGTACTTGATGATGGTTTCAGACAAGCGATAGCTTTGCTCTAACTCCAACAGGATTGCAGGTGTTGCTCTGAAGTGGAGGATGAGATAGATCCCTCTTTTTTCCTTACGCACTTCGTAGGCTAGCCTTTTCTTCCCAAAGGAGTCCGCGCCAACGATCTCCCCCCCGTCCTTTTCAATCAGGGCCTTGATCTTGTCGGTTATTTTTGTGATCTCTTCTTCGGAGAGGGTAGGTTTTACGATATAGATTGTTTCATAGGCATTCAAAAAGTGACCCTCCTGGCTATTAGCCCTAAATCAGTCTTTAGAGCGAGGATTGGGATGAGATGATCAACCCGATTGATTAATTGGAAAATTATGTGATGTTTACTAACATATTTGATCCTGCCGAGTCAAATCATGGTCTAATTCCGCGGTTGCGGAATTAGAAACCGCTAAGTCGGCTGAAATACTGCGTTATTGGCCAACGGCCTCCTCAACGTACGAGTGAGTACGCCTCGGTCGCCCTTATGACCTCTGGCCTTGTCTTTCAGCCGACTTAGCGGTTTATCCCAAAATCCAATCGTGTATTTTGGAATCACACGTTGAAACGGAAGTAGACACAATCGCCATCCTGAATCAAATAGTCTTTTCCTTCCAGTCTCAGGAGGCCTTTCGATTTAATTGCCTGCAGGTTGCCATGTTCGATCAGGTCCTGATAGCGAAATATCTCTGCCCGAATGAAACCCCTCTCTATATCGGAATGGATTTTCCCGGCCGCCTTGACTGCGGGGGTTTCATTCCCGATGGTCCAGCCCTTGACTTCATCTTCCCCCACGGTAAAAAAGGTCAGGAGTCCGAGCATCTGGTAGGAGGCCTGAATCAAGCGGGAGAGTCCGGACTCGGATAGGTCGAGTTCGTTTAAGAACTCTTCCCATTCCTCCGGTGGGAGCGCGGCGATCTCAGATTCGATCTTTCCGCTGATAATAATGGAGGATGTCCCCTCGCGGTGGGCAATTTCCGCGACACGTTCGGAATAGGGATTACCTTCCTTGACCTTGTCCTCCGGGACATTGGCGACATAAAGAACCGGTTTTGCCGTCAAGAGGGCGAGTTCTTTGAGAAAGGGGGCTGCTTCTTCGGGGAGCGATAGCGTACGCGCTGACTTTCCGCTGGAAAGACAGTCCTGAAGTTGTTTCAAGAGCTCGGCTTCATAAATTGCCGTCTTGTCTCCTGACTTTGCCTTTTTCCCCGTCCGGAAAAGTCGTTTTTCAAGCGTATCCAGGTCTTTCAGAATCAACTCTGTGTCAATGGTTTCGATGTCACGTGTGGGATCGACCGTGCCATCCACATGGACAATTTCAGGGTCTTCAAAGCATCGGACGATATGAACTAGGGCATCCGTTTCCCGCATATGACTCAAAAATTGATTCCCAAGGCCTTCCCCCTTGCTTGCTCCCGCCACGAGGCCAGCGATATCGACAAAAGCCATGTTTGTGGGTGCGACCTTCTTCGGTTTATAAATTTCGGTCAGACGGGTCAAGCGGATATCGGGAACCTCGACGATGCCGACATTCGGATCAACCGTGCAAAAGGGAAAGTTGGCGACAGCCGCGTTTCCGCGCGTCATCGCATTAAAAATCGTGGACTTTCCCACATTCGGAAGTCCGATCAATCCGCAGTTGATGGCCATACTTTTTTCCTAATGGTTAGGGTCTGTCCCAAAATAACATGCGCGATTGGGAGTCCCAGCTTTGAGTCCGAGGCAAGGCGTGACGAGGGAGCATAGCTC
>DUAG01000055.1:0-16853 GCA_012960925.1 Candidatus Manganitrophaceae bacterium | reverse complement strand
GCGCACTCTTCGCTCCTTGTCTCGCTCAAAAATTGTCTCCGGCCAATCACGCATGTTATTTTGGGACAGACCCTTAGGATAATCTTCGCCTGGATTCCCTGCGAGGGGATCAGTCGGTGTGATACTGGTTCATGGCTTCTGTGAGTCGGTCTTCCAGCAGAAGAGGGAGCAGAGTTACTGCTTTTTCCACCCCGCTTAAAGCCAACTTCTTATCATCGGGATGGAAGGGACTCAGGACCTGGTCCGCAGGGTCGGATTGCGGGTCTCTCCCGATCCCGATTTTAAGACGGATAAACTGGTCGGTTCCGATTTCATCAATGACTGAAGCGACCCCGCGATGTCCTCCGGATCTTCCTTTGGACCTTAAACGGACACGTCCGCAAGGCATATCCAGGTCGTCATATATGACAATAAGGTCAGGAGGAGAGACGGGAAAGAGATTAAGCATCGCACGAACCGAGCGACCGCTCCTGTTCATAAAGGTCTGCGGTTTTACCAAGAGGAATTTAATTTCTTCATTTGCGCCGGCCCAACGGCCACGACCGAAAATGGCGTCTCCCTTTTTTTCTGAGAGAGAGACCTTGTGCTGTCCGGCAAAGGCGTCAACGACCCAGAAACCGATGTTATGTTTGGTTTCTTCGTATTCTTTTCCTGGGTTTCCCAGACCGACAATCAGCTTCAATATTTCGATCCCGGAACCGAGCGACGGAGGGGCTGCGGGGAAATTGACGATTCACGACAAGGCCGCGCAGATCAACGAAACAGGGAGGTTCTCCTGGGGTGTTCCATCAGCCGATCATGAAGGTTATTTGTCTTTTTTCTCTCCCTTTGCCTCTGTCTCGGCTCCTTCTTTTTCCTCTTTTTCCTCCACCACTTCGGGTTCTTTCGTTTCCCCGGACTCGGCAGAGAGCATTGATTCCAGCTTTTCATCCGTGATGGCCGCCGTGACCGAAACAACGACCAGGTTTGGATCGGCCAGGAATGCGATCCCCTCTTTTACAGGAAGGTCTTTCACGTGGATGGATTGACCCACTTCCAGGGCGGAGGCATCAACCTGTATATGATCTGGGATTAAGGTGGGAAGACATCGGACCTCAAGCTCGCGCATATTGTGCTGGAGCGTGCCGTTATCTGCCTTTACCCCGATGGGTGTCTCGCCGATCACTTCTACATGAACCATAATGGAAATGGCCTCGGTCATGGAGATCTCAAAAAAGTCTGCGTGGAGTATTTTTCCTGTGACGGGATCTCTTTGAAAATCACGCAAGATTGCAATATGCTCACCGGGATCAGACCCGCTTGTTTTCTCCCCCGTGATCTGAAGATTAATCAGCGTGTTTTCTCCAGAGGCAGAGTGCAAGACCTTATCAATCTCTTCGGGGTTTATTGTTAAGAGGGCCGATTTCCCCTCACTGTAGATCACTGCGGGGATTTTCCCGGCAAAACGCAATTGCCGGGCAGGCCCTTTACCTGCCTTCGTCCGCCGCTCTCCCTGAATGTTTATCTTCTGCATACAACCTCCTTCATGCCGCACTGCTGATCTGAAATCATACAGGCGATTCTATTCCAAGATTTAAGTTTTCTGAAGCCTCATTATACAAAAAGAGAACTGACCGAAGTTTCCTTGTGGATCCGGTTGATCGCCTCTCCCAGAAGGGATGCAATCGATAAGACCTTGATCTTCCTGTAGAGGTCTCCCTCGCCTTTTGGAGGAACTGTGTTGGTTACAATGACCTCTTCGATTGGGGCATCATTCAGCCTTTCCATTGCCGGTCCGGAGAGGATGGCATGGGTGCAGCTGGCATAGATTTGGTTGGCTCCCTTTTTCTTGATCGCAATGGCCGCCTGGGAAATGGTCCCGGCCGTGTCGATCATGTCATCCAGTATCAGGATGTCCCGATTGGCAACATCTCCGATGATATTCATAATTTTTGTCCGGTTCGGCCCTTCCCGACGCTTGTCGATGATGGCCAGACCGACATTCATTCTTTTTGCAAAGGCCCTGGCCCGTTCGACACCCCCGGCATCCGGGGAAACGATGGTGAGGTTATTGAAATTCTTCTTTTTAAAGTAGTCCAGAAGCACGGGGCTGGCATAAAGATGATCAACAGGGATATTAAAAAAGCCCTGGATTTGTCCGGCATGCAGATCAATGGTGAGGACACGATGCGCCCCGGCAACGGCCACCAGATCGGCGACCAATTTTGCCGTGATCGGAACCCGGGGTTGGTCTTTTCGGTCCTGCCGCGAATATCCATAATAGGGGATGACGGCGGTAATCTCTTTCGCGGAGGCACGCTTCAGGGCATCGATCAGGATAAGGAGTTCCATAATGTTGGTGTTGACGGGTTTTGAAGACGATTGCATCACGAAGGTGTCGCTTCCACGGACATTCTCTTCGATCTTGACAAAAATCTCTCCATCGCTGAAGGTAGAGACGGTTGCTTTCCCCAAGGAAATCCCAAGATAGCTGGCAATTTCTTCGGCAAGGTTTCTATTGGAGTTGCCTGTGAAGAGTTTCAATTGGTGCATTCTTTCCCTCTGGTGACTCCTGGAAACGACCGGTCCATAAATTTACATGAACCCCGACCCCATGTCAACGGAAAGGGCCAAGACGAATGAGTCTAAAATTGGCCCAGGGGCTGTTGGTCCCGGTTGATCTTTTTGGGAACACTCGCTATAATCCGACTCTTTTTAATGGTTGTATAATACTCTAGATAAAGGAGTTGGGATGCGGGTTGATGGAAGGAAACGGAATGAACTGCGTCCGGTAAAAGTAACACGTCATTTTCTGAAGCAGGTGGAAGGGTCCGTCCTCATCGAAATGGGGGACACCAAGGTCATCTGTACGGCCACGATTGAAGATCGTGTCCCTCATTTTCTGAGAGACAAAAAAAGGGGATGGGTGACGGCCGAGTACGCCATGATCCCAAGGTCTTCCAAAGACAGAATCTCTCGGGAATCTTCGCGGGGTAAGGTGGGCGGGAGAACTCAGGAAATCCAGCGCCTTGTCGGCAGATCGCTCCGTTCTGTCGTGGACATGACAGGCTTGGGAGAAAGAACGGTCTGGATCGATTGTGATGTGATTCAAGCCGATGGGGGGACACGAACCGCATCGATTACCGGAGCTTTTATTGCCCTGGTGGATTCCCTCCGGCATCTCCAAAAAGAGGGCAGGATCAAGAAGATGCCGATTCGTGATTATCTCGCTGCCGTCAGTGTCGGAAAGGTCAATGGCGAGTTGCTCCTGGACCTGAACTATCCTGAGGATTCCCACGCAGAAGTGGATATGAACGTGGTGATGACCGGAAAAGGAAGATATGTAGAGGTCCAGGGAACGGCAGAACAGGAGCCCTTTACAAAAGATGAACTCGATGTCTTCCTCAAGCTGGCCTCCGGGGGGATTAAAAAACTGGTCAGCATTCAAAAAAATCTTTTGGGAGTTCTAAAGTAAGTGCAATTGGTCCTGGCGACGGAGAACCCGCACAAGGCAGAAGAAATCCGATCGATCCTGGGAGAGCTGCCCGATATCGACCTCCTGACGCTTTCCGACTTTCCTCACCTGAAACTCCCACCTGAAACCGGGACAAGCTATCGCGAAAATGCGGTTCTCAAGGCGCAGTTTGTCGCGAAAGAAACAGGCCATTGGGCCATGGGAGACGATAGCGGTCTTGAGGTTGTAGCGCTTGACGGCGCACCGGGGCTTTACTCGGCACGATATGCGGGAGAAGGGGTTACTTACGCCGACAACCGGAAAAAACTCTTGGAGAATCTGGAAGATTTTCCCGATGCGAAAAGAGGCGCGCGGTTTGTTTGTACCGTGGCCGTTGCCGATCCGAGGGGAAGGGTGGATTTCGTTGCGGGGCATTGCGAGGGGAGGATTACCCATTCTGAAGTCGGCCGTGGCGGCTTCGGTTACGATCCGGTCTTTTTTATCCCGGCCTGTGGCAAGACCTTTTCCGAACTCTCCCTTGATGAAAAAAACAAGATAAGCCATCGTGGACAGGCGATTCGCGCTGCGATCCGGAGTTTACAAAAACGGATTGAGAGTAAGAACTGACCCAAGATTCCCAAACGCGGAACTAGGGTAGATTTTGATTATTGTATTCAGCGTATTAACAGGGTATTTAAAGAGTGAACGGGGTGTGGCGCAGCCTGGCAGCGCACCTGCTTTGGGAGCAGGGAGTCGGAGGTTCAAATCCTCTCACCCCGACCAGTTTATCTTCCACGCTATTACGATGCGCCTGTAGCTCAATCGGATAGAGCAACAGCCTTCTAAGCTGTAGGTTGCTGGTTCGATTCCAGCCAGGCGCACCAAGGTTTCCTAATAAGAGAGCCCCGCCTGCTGGCGGGGCTCTCTTTCCTGAATACGAACCGCTTGTTTCGGCTTTCCTCTGGCTTAGGCCGCTTTCTGATATTCGTAGGTTTTTTCTTCTTCTTTTTCGACCGGGGGTTCAACATCGGTCATGATCCCGGCAAACAGATACATGACGAAGATAAACCCGGCCACGGTGGCAAAACCATATTCCGCAAAGCCACCCCAGCCCGCGCCCGCATAGGTGACGGCACTTCCGGAAGCCGTTGTGATTTCAGGCGGCATCAATTGGGTCAGTTCCCTTCCTCGCTCACCCGTCAGAACGGCCAGGCCGATACGAAAATCTTTTTCGTGTCCAAATCCTCCGGTCGTTTGAATCGTCCGGATCACTTCTCTTGAAATTCCCGGCGTGATCCGCCCTTGAATCGTCGCAAAGACGGCCTTTCCCATCTCTCCGCTTGCCCAGTGGAGCCGCGCCCCCTTGACAATCTGGCGTCCCAGGGCCTCTTGACCTTGCCCTGCATTGAAAACATCATCAATTCTCGCATCAGCCATGTGGACAAGTTTTACCTGCGCATTCGCCAGTATCATGGCGCCCAGCCGCTCCTGGATCGCGCCCGGTCCCAAGATCTTCGCCTCCTTCATAATAACGGCATTGAGTTCTTGCGTTGCAGTCGCCAATCTCCCCTTTGCCCGGTTTCCCAGCCAACCTAATTGTCCCGCGATACTAATCGTCCTGCCGAACTCCATCTGGTCAATGTTCATTCCCGGCCCGCCTGCCGCAATCACTTCCCCCAAGGCCTCTTGATTTGTCCTCTGGCTAAAGGTTAACCCGACCACTTCCTTCATCCCGGAATCCACCCTGCCTTGCACTTTATTGTACTTCACCTTTAGAAATTTGATTTCTATGGCATGGGATGCCGGAGCGACTGACAATACAAAGATTCCCAACATAACGCTGCATATGAGTTGTTTTATTCTTCCTGGTTTCATTTTAATCCCTCCATCTTTTTTAATTTCAACACCTTCATTCAATCCCTTACAAGCCCGCCCCGAAGCCCTCTGGCACCCCTTTGTCTATATGCGACCAGAGCATTCTCCAGAGTTGGGCATGAACTCTTTGAAACTACACAAAGCAAGGAAGATGCCAACAATTGCGATCTGTAGGATAAAAATTATTATTTTATTTCAATCACTTAAAAAGTTGATGAAAGGTCTACCGTGGAGATATTACACAGTCTGTGGAAAAAACAGACTCGGTGGGGTGTAGACGCCAGAAGCAAAACTGTTTTAGGATGGTGTGTGAAAATGGGCCTACTTGCCTTCAATGAGCATCAGGTCGGGGTCTTCCAGGTGTTTGATGACGGTGTTCATGAAGCGGGCCGCTTCGGCACCATATATGATTCGGTGGTCAAAAGTAAGAGAGAGGGGGAGAATTTTTCTGATGACAATTTCTCCTGAGCGGACCACGGCTCTGTCCTCTATTTTTCCGAGCCCCAGGATCCCGGCTTCGGGGTAGTTGATAATCGGCGTTCCGTAGATCCCTCCGATCACACCATAGTTGGTGAGGGTAAAGCTTCCTCCCTTCAACTCGGAGAGGTCTATTGTTCTGGAGAATGCCTTTTCCGTCAAAATGGAAATTTCTTTTGCCAACTCAAGGATGCTTTTCTCATCGGCCTTCTTGATGACAAAGACCATCAGTCCTTGGGGAGTATCGACGGCGATGCCTATATTGTAATATTTTCTGAGTAGGATCTCTTCGTTTTCTTCATCCAGCATGGCATTCAGATAGGGGTATTCCTTTAAACCCGCGACGACCGACTTGATGATGAAGGGGAGAGAGGTCAACTTGAAGCCCTTCTCCTCGGCCATTTCCTTCTTGTTCGATCGGACCCTTTCCAGGGCTGTGATGTCGGCATCGTCCACAAAGGTCACTGCAGCAACATGCTGAGTTGATGCCGTCACACGTTTCGCGGCGCTTCGGCGGACTCCCCGAAAGGGCACGCGTTCACTTGGGCCGAGCGGCGAGGTTGCGGCCTCGCGTTGAACATCCTCGCGTGTAATTCGTCCTTCCTTTCCGGTTCCCCGGATCTTTGTAAGATCAAGGCCTCGTTCTTTCGCGTAGCGCCGGACGGAGGGAATGGCACGAATCCTTTTAGTACCGGGAGGATCTGGGTTGATAGGGACAGGGCGGATGACAAATTCCTCCTCCGATTCTTCAATCTGTCCGACAACCGATCCGGCATCCTTCTTTTTTCCCGAGGTCTTCTCCGAAGGGACGGCCTTTTTAAAATCCGCCTCTTCCTCTATCTCGACTGTAATCAGGACCGCGCCGACGGGAATGATGTCTCCAGGATTTCCCTGCCTAGATAAGATCTTTCCGGTATAAGGGGAGGGGAGGCTGACAACCGCCTTGTCTGTTTCGATCTCGAGGATGGGTTCGTCTTCCTTGATCATATCCCCTTCGGAGATCAACCACCGGACGATTTCACCCTCCGCAATCCCTTCACCCACATCGGGAAATTTGAAGGTCTTCTGCATGATTAATAACCCACAACCGTTTCGATGGTCTCTACGATTTGGTCAACATCAGGCAGGTAATATTTTTCCATTTTGGGAAGCGGGAAGGGGGTATCGAACCCGGTCACGCGAAGAACAGGGGCTTCCAGCGCGTCAAGGGCCTCCTCACAAAGCAGAGCTGAGATCTCCGCCCCGAGTCCGCAGCTTCGGGGAGCCTCGTGGACGATCACGGCGCGCCCCGTTTTTTTTACCGAGCAGAGAAGGGTCTCAATATCGAGTGGCGAAAGGGTACGTAAATCGATGACCTCTGCTTCAACCCCTTCCATGGCCATTCGGTCTGCAGCCTTTAACACAGGATGGACCATTGCCCCCCATGTGATCAGGGTGATGTCCTTTCCCTCCATGAGAGTCCGGGCCTTCCCCAGTGGGATAAGATACTCCCCTTCCGGGACCTCTTCCTTGATCGCCCGGTATATCCTTGCCGGTTCTAAAAAAATGACCGGAT
This sequence comes from Candidatus Manganitrophaceae bacterium, assembly GCA_012960925.1. Classification (NCBI taxonomy): domain Bacteria; kingdom Pseudomonadati; phylum Nitrospirota; class Nitrospiria; order Candidatus Troglogloeales; family Candidatus Manganitrophaceae; species Candidatus Manganitrophaceae bacterium. The sequence continues at coordinate 9,513 of DUAG01000055.1, read as the reverse complement.
CGGGATCCCGGATTGAGGACAGAAGAAGACCCTTGGCCTCTGCCGGGGTGGAGGGAGTCACAACCTTGAGACCGGGGGTATGAATAAACAGGGCCTCCGTGCTTTCCGAATGAAGTTCGGGCGCATGAATCCCTCCGCCATAAGGGCTGCGGACAACAATCGGACAGGTGTATCGGCCCTGCGTTCGAGTCCGAAGGCGCGCGGCATGTGAGATGAGTTGTTCCATCGCGCCATAGAGAAAGCCCATGAACTGAATCTCAACGACAGGGGTCAAGCCATAAGCGGCCATTCCGATGGCCACGCCGACGATACCTGATTCCGAGAGCGGGGTATCGACCACGCGATTATCGCCGAATTGATCGATCAGACCTTCCGTTGTTCGAAAGACCCCCCCATCCAGACCGATGTCTTCTCCCAGCAATACCATGTCGGGGTTCTTCTCCATTTCGTGCCGGAGCGCCTGGTTGATGGCCTGGACAAGGGTAAGTTTCTTCGTAACCATTCAGCACACCCCTCTTTTCCCACATGGCTCCGTTGCTGTGGTACTCGAATCCTCACGTATAGGCATACGCTTCGGTTCTGCGCTCCTCGCGCCCTGCCATGAAGGAATGGGTCTCGCGAAGCCAAAATAGAGGTATGCTGGGTTACAGTTCAAGACTTACTCTCCCCTTGTAGACGCTTCCTGAGCTGGTTCTTCTGCTGGATGAGAGCGGGAGACAATGTTTCAAAAACATGGTCAAACATCTCCTCAGGGTCGGGCGGTTCGAGCGACTCGAGTTCTGCGACCGCCGAAGCAATCTTTTTTTTTGTCTCCTGAAGGAGATCGGTCTCTTCAGAATTCGACCAGTGATACTCTTTCTCCAGGTATGTGCGAAGCCGGGTAAGCGGGTCTTTCTTCCGCCAGATTACAACATCTTCTTCTGAACGATACCGGGAGGCGTCATCCGCCGTAGTATGGTCGCTCAGACGATAGGTCACACATTCGATCAGGGTTGGTCCTCCTCCCTGACGGGCTTTCTCAAGTGCATTCTTCGTGGAAACATATACTCCAAAGACATCATTCCCATCAACTTGTAAGCCTTCAAAACCGTAGGAAATTGCTTTCTGTGCCAGGGTGGAGGATGCGGTCTGCTGTGACAGTGGGAGTGAGATGGCCCACTGGTTGTTCTGGCAGACGAAGACAACCGGGAGCCGCATAACACCGGCGAAGTTGAGCCCTTCGTGAAAATCCCCTTTCGATGTCGCGCCGTCCCCGAAAGTGGCCATGACGGCAATCGGATCTCGCTTGAATTGGGCCGCCCAGGCGGCCCCGACGGCATGCGGAATATGGGTCCCGACAGGGATGGATACTGGGAAGTCATGGTGGTTTTCCGGAAAGGCGCTTCCGCGTTCGTCGCCTGACCAGTACTGGTAAAGCATCTTCATGGGGATGTCACGCAGGAGCAAGAGGCCGCTTTCGCGGAAGGCGGGAAAGAGCCAATCGGATTGATCGAGCGCAAAGGCGCATCCGACCTGAATGGCCTCTTGTCCCAGTATTGAGGCATAGGTGCCGATCCGTCCTGCACGCTGGAGGTTCAGCGCCTTTTCATCAAAGGCCCTGATCAGGACCATCGAATGATAGAAAGCCCTGGCTTCTTTTTCAGTAATTTTTTGGGGTCCGTACTGGAGGGTTGGATCGGTCTGCCCGGTTTCATTCAAGATCTGAAGGTATGTGACCTCGAACCTCTTGAGAACCTTTTTCGGCATCAACCTCCCCTTATTAAGATAGTTATCGGGTCAATTCTGCGTCCGACTGTATTATACCATAATCAAAACCGGTTCCTTAAAATCCTTTAGGAGATTCCCCTTGCAAAGGTGTATGAGAATAGGGGATATGTTATAATAATTTTTCAGGAAGTGGAGGCCTTTTTATGAGTCATAAGGTCATCATTGCGGGGGCCATTCGGACACCCATTGGAAGTTTTCAGGGGGCACTCGCCTCGCAATCGGCCACAGGGCTTGGGAGCATCGCAATCACTGAAGTTGTACGCCAGGCCGGTATTTCAAGCGATCAGGTTGATGAGGTCGTCATGGGGAATGTTTTGTCGGCAGGCCTGGGCCAGGCCCCGGCCCGGCAGGCCGCCCTGGGAGCCGGTCTCCCGGAACACGTTCCCTGTACGACCCTTAATAAGGTCTGCGGTTCGGGTCTTAAGGCCGTGATCATGGGAACACAAGCCATTGCGGTCGGTGACGCGGAGATCGTGGTTGCAGGGGGGATGGAGAGCATGACCCATGCCCCTTATCTGCTGGACCGGGCCCGGTCCGGTTATCGTCTCGGTCACGGGATCTTGACCGACAGCCTCATTCATGACGGTCTATGGGATGTCTATAACGATTTCCATATGGGGTCGGCGGCGGAGGCCTGTGCGAGAAAGTATCAGCTCTCTCGAATGGAAATGGATGACTATGCGATCGAAAGTTATCGTCGGGCACGCGAGGCCCAGGAGTCTGGAGGGTTTAAAAGAGAAATCGTTCCAGTTAAGCTAGGGGGGGAGAAAGAAACAAGGATTGACTCTCCATCGATTGTTTCTATAGACGAGGAGCCGGGCCGAATAGACCTTGAAAAACTTCGAAAGTTGAGGCCGTGTTTTGAGTCAGATGGAAATGTGACGGCGGGCAATGCGTCCTCGCTCAATGACGGTGCGGCCGCGCTGGTCCTCATGTCAGAGGGTGCGGCGCTTCGGATCGGGATACCGATGCGGGCATCGGTCGTTGCCTATACCTCTACGGCAACGGACCCAGCCCTCTTTACGACGGCGCCGCTTGAGGCCATTGCCTCCCTGCTCAAAAAGGTGGAACTCTCCGTGGACGAGATTGACATCTTCGAGATTAACGAAGCCTTTGCTTCCTCATCTTTGGCGGTCATCCGAGAGCTGGGGATTGATCCAAAGAAGGTTAATCTCCGGGGTGGGGCGATCGCCCTGGGGCACCCCATTGGTGCCAGCGGAAGCCGAATTCTGACAACCCTTCTCCATCTCCTTGAAGACTTGAACCTCTCTCGGGGGATCGCCAGCCTGTGTATCGGCGGAGGGGAGGCGCTTGCGCTGCTCATTACCCGTTCTGAAAATAATTATAGCTCATACTAAAAAGGAGTGTGAATGGAATTCAAGGTTGTCGGAATCGTTGGAGCCGGACAGATGGGATCGGGAATTACCCAGGTGATTTCGTCAGCAGGTCCTCATGTCATTTTATATGATCTCGAACATGAAGTATTGGAACAGGCCCTTAAACAAATTACGCACCGGCTGAACAAAGCAGTAAAGAAAGGAAAACTGACAGAGTGGGTCCGAGAAAAGATCCTTAAGAATATTAAACTCTCAACCAAGTTTGAAGACATGGCCCAATGTGACCTGATCATCGAGGCGGTTCCCGAGAAGGAAGAAATCAAGATGGAAATCTTTGAGGGGCTCGATGAATTCTGTCCCAAAGAGACTATTTTTGCCACCAGCACCTCTTCCCTCCCGATCACCCGACTTGCGGCGACGACGGACCGGCCGGAACGTGTTATCGGGATACATTTTATGAATCCCGCCCCTTCCATCAAGCTGGTTGAGCTGGTCCGTGGATGGCTGACCTCAGATGAGACCTTTGCACAGGTGAAACAGTTTGTCGAAAAACTGGGGAAGACGGTCATTGTCTCCAAGGATTACCCGGGTTTTATTGTCAACCGGATCTTTATGCCGATGATCAACGAAGCGGTCTGTGTCCTTACTGAGGGCGTTGGAAGCGCTGAAGATATTGATGCCGCTATGAGTTTAGGGCTGCATCACCCCATGGGACCACTGGCCCTTGCGGACCTGATCGGGCTGGATACCTGTCTGGACATTATGGAGATTCTCTACACGGAATTTGCCGACAGCAAGTATCGTCCTGCCCCCCTTCTACGTAAATATGTTGAGGCAGGCTATCTCGGAAGAAAAACGGGGAGAGGGTTTTACCGGTATCCCCAGGAGTCGAGTGCCTCATGAACATCCATTTGACAGAAGAACAGAAGATGGTCATCCGGATGGTGAGAAGCTTTGCCGAAAAAGAGGTCGCGCCGCTTGTTTCTGCTTTGGACCACGCCGGTGAATTTCCAGCGGTCCTGGTTGAGAAGCTGGGAAAAATCGGATTGATGGGGGCCTTCATCCCGTTTGAGTATGGCGGTTCGGGCATGGACCTCGTGACCTACATCCTGACGATGGAGGAGATCTCAAAGGTTTGGGCGTCTCTGGGGGTCATCATGACCGTCAACAATTCCCTCGTCTGTGACCCGATCTTCCGCGTTGGAACCGAAGACCAAAAGAAGCGCTTTCTGATCCCTCTTGCAAAGGGAGAAATGCTGGGCTGTTATGCCTTGACGGAACCTGGAGCCGGTTCCGACGCTGGGGCCATCGCCACCCGGGCAAGATTGGATGGGGACGCATATCTTCTCAATGGCACGAAACGTTTTATTACAAACGGAAAACATGCCGATATCGCTATCGTATATGCCGTGACAGATCCTTCCCGCGGGAAAAAAGGGATTTCCGCCTTTATTATGGAGACCGATTCGCCCGGATTCACGGTAGGGAAGGTTGAAGAGAAGTTGGGGCTGTGTGGGTCGGACACGGCAGAACTTATTTTGGAGGATTGCCGTGTCCCCAGAGAGAATTTGCTTGGAGAAGAAAATGAGGGATTAAAGATTGCGTTCACCACTCTGGATGGAGGTCGGATTGGAATTGCGGCACAGGCGGTTGGAATTGCTCAGGGTTGCCTGGAGGCCTCAATTGCCTATGCCAAAGAGCGTCATCAGTTTGGAAAACCGATTGCCGCTTTTCAGGCCATCCAATGGATGATTGCCGATATGAAGACTGAGATCGATGCTGCCCGTCTTTTGACCCATCGTGCGGCCTAGATGCGTCAAATGGGAAAAGCGACCACAAAGATGGCGGCCCAGGCAAAACTTTATGCCTCTGAGATGGCCAACCGTGTTGCGGACAAAGGTATCCAGATCTTTGGCGGATATGGATACATCAAGGAATTTCCTGTGGAACGCTTTTTCCGGGACGCCCGCGTAACGACCCTCTACGAGGGAACCTCTGAAATACAACGGATGGTGATCGCGCGCCATCTACTTCAAGCGTGAGCTTTCTTACTGTGTCTGCCGTATTGGTTGCTTCTACATTTAATGGAGCGTTACCATGCGAAAGGAAAAAAAAGACCGCAAGCTGAGATTTACCAACCTTTCAGGGATTGAAATCAAGTCCCTTTATACCGCAGCATCGATTCGTGAATCCGATCAAATTTCCGATTCAGGCCAACCCGGAAAAGCGCCCTTTATGCGTGGAATTTATCCCTCAATGTACCGCGAACAGCTCTGGACCATGCGGCAGTTTTCCGGCTTTGCTTCGGCCGCCGAAACCAACAAACGCTACCACTACCTTCTGAAGAATGGCCAGACGGGCCTCTCTGTTGCCTTTGATCTGCCGACCTTGATGGGCTACGACTCCGACCATCCCAAGTCTCGCGGGGAGGTCGGAAAGTGCGGTGTGGCCATCGACACCCTTGACGACATGGCCCGACTCTTTGACCGGATCCCGCTCTCCGAAGTCAGTACGTCCATGACGATCAATGGTCCGGCGATGGTCCTCTTTTCCATGTATCTTGCCGTGGCTGAGAAGCAAGGGGTTCCCTTTAAAGAGGTACAAGGGACCCTTCAGAATGACATCCTTAAAGAATATATTGCTCAGAAGGAGTGGATCTGTCCACCGGAAGCGTCCCTTAAACTGATTAATGACACGATCCGGTTTTGCGTTGAAGAAGCCCCCTATTTTCATCCGATCAGCATCAGCGGTTACCATATCCGGGAGGCCGGTTCCACCGCAGTTCAGGAGTTGGCCTTTACACTCTACAACGGTCTGACCTATGTAGCCTCAGCCATTAAAGCCGGCCTGAAAGTTGACACCTTTGCACCACGACTTTCTTTTTTCTTTAACGCGCACAACGATTTTTTTGAAGAAATCGCAAAATATCGCGCCGCGCGCCGTATTTGGGCTTACGAGATGAAACGCAGATTTAGGCCTCACGATCCAAAATCGCTCGCGCTACGCTTCCATACCCAGACGGCTGGATGTACCCTCACGGCGCAGCAACCCCACAATAACATCGTGCGCGTTGCCCTCCAGGCCCTTGCCGCTGTCCTAGGTGGGACACAGTCTCTCCACACCAACTCCATGGATGAAACCCTCGCCCTCCCGTCTGAGGAAGCGGTGACGATCGCGTTAAGGACCCAACAGATTATTGCGCACGAAAGCGGAGTGGCAGATACGATTGATCCCTTAGGGGGATCATACTATCTCGAATGGCTCACTAGCCGGATGGAAAAAGAGGCACAACGATACTTTAAAAGGCTTGACGCCCTGGGAGGGATGGTCTTGGCGATTGAAAAGGGATTTCCACAGGGAGAGATTCACCGCGCCGCCGTCGTGACTCAGGAGAAAATAGATCAGGGCGAGCAGATTATTGTGGGGATCAATGCCTTTGTGGATGAGAAAAAGAGACCGATCTCCACCTTAAAGATTAAGGAAAGCGTTGAGCGTACACAGGTGGCGCAGTTGAGGAAAATCAGGAAGCGACGGGATAAACTCAAATTATCGCGGGCCCTCCATCAACTCGAAATCGCTGCAGACGAGGGAGCCTATCTCATGCCGCTTGTCCTCGACGCAGTTCGCGCTTTGGCCACGGTCGGAGAGATCTCTGATCTCTTCCGGAGGGTTTACGGAGAATATCGGGAAAACGGACCAGCATTCTAATTGTATTACTCGCCTGGCCGGAACAGCTTGCCTGCCATCATTCCCCCGTCAACCCGAAGGTCAAATCGCTTGCCCGTTTTGTCATTTTCACCTTTGATCAGAATGGGAAGGATTTGAGATTCCTCTTGTTCGTTCAATAAATCACCAAGAACTTCGATCGTAACGGGTACGGTGATCTCATTGGTGAGAAAGATTCTTGATTTTAAAAAACTGACCGTCTGCCCCCGCTTGAAATACCAATAGCCTTTATCCCCGACCCGAATTTTTCCGACAACCTTTGCCTGGATATTCAATTTAGAATCGGCCTTGACTTCATGGGCGATAAGGTTTCCCTTGTCATTCACTGTGACGAGATCATTGATGATAATGATGAACGCGCCCTTAACTTGTGTCGTGAACTCAGAGGGGGTCGGAGGCCGCATCCCGGGCCGCGCCTGGACTGAACCGGGTAAAATGATGTTGGCGAAGAACAAGATCGGGATTAAAAATTTTGCACTATTAAAAGATATTCTCACAGTGATACGCTCCTCTTTTTGTTCGTTATTCCCAAACGATATCCGATGGGTATTCTCCCTTCTCCTGGCTCGAATGAGCTTATCAGAGTTGTTTCTTCTTTGCACTCAAAGAGGCAAGCAGCTCTGACAGCACGACCTTGCCATCCCTGAAAACGGGCCATCCATCACCAGGAAGAATTGCTTGAATACCTCCAATACTTGCTAACTTTTTTACAGAGGCGATTGCGTTATTTAGATCTTGCAGCTTGCCTTCGGGAAGAATGCAAAGCGAACCCCCGGTGTGCGAGCGTATGAGATCGCCCGTGATCAGTGTATCGTCTTCAATGACAAAAGCCAACTCGCCTTCTGTTTTTGAGCCGGTGAGGCAATAGGCATCTAGTCCTTCGATCAGGGCTTTCCCCTCCCCGATCCACACTGCGCAGGCCAGAGGAAAGGTTTTCTTTTCGGCTTCAGGTCCCCAGATCGGTGCCCCGGTCTCATATGCCAACACTTTGGCATGACGAACATGGTCTGAGTTTGTGATCATGATATGGCTCACCCTGCCCAAGGCCTTGAGATGATCTTTGTCATGATCCGTTAATGGCAGAGGATCAAACACGATATTTCCTGCCTCTCTCACCCAAAGGTAACTGTGAAAATCAATATTCCGATCTTCGTCAAACCGGCTCCAGCAGTAGAGATTATTTCTATGAAGCATTTTCATCACTTGTCCAAAATGACTCACTTTGAGCGCATATCGGTGCAGGGTCTTTAAGGAAGCTCTGATTGGGAACAACACCTACAGACCAACATACGCATGTATACCCTATCCCGGATTGTTCTGCAATCCACTCCACCCTCAAAATCGCGGCATACAAAGTGTCGTTGTCTACCTGGACAACATAAAGAGGGGAAGAAAACTCCGAAATCATTTTGTGAATACTATCAGGGGATGTCATTTTCATCCAAGGGTCATGGGAGCCGCCAAAGGAGGTCTCATTGGTTTTTGACATGATGATTTTATTACACATAACATCCACCTTTTTCGTCTTGACAACAATGAGGTGGTCTGGTTTTGGTGGACACAATTCTTAGAGTGAATTAAATTCATTCTTTAGAAAGTGTCCACCAAAACCAGACCACCTCAAATTCTTCTTCTCTGAAACAAATGGACAAGATACTCCTTCCAACGCAGTTGATTCTCATGTTAATCATCTCTGACCTGTAGTTTTTGATAACTAAAAACTTGGTTCATCTGACTTAGTTCCGTTACGACCTCCTTGATTTAGATCCAATCAGACTGAGAACGACAACGAGTCTTTACTTCAAAATAAAACAAAAAGATCCCAAGCCGCGTTTGCCGCCTGGGATCTTAAAATTATCTTTAGCTATTTTGATTGTTGTATCAAAATAGCCAATTGAGGCCGAGACTCAAGGCCGACTCATCAACAAACCGGAACTCAATGTTTGCACTCAATCCAGGCTTCAGGACAACATCTGTTCCGACAAAAAGCCCGATATTGCCGTCTGCCTTGTGTTCTTCAATCGATGTTTCGGGCAGTCCAAGCACCAGGACCGTGGTCTCAATCTCCACATTTAATTCCGAAAACTTCAAACCACCGTAGGGTGTCCACATGTCGAAGGTCTTCGCCGCAAAGAAGGCAAGCTGGATCTCCTGAACTGTGGCTTCAGAGCTTGCTCCAGAATTCACAAGACCATTTTCTGCGTAGGCGCCATCAACTTCCATCTGAAACAACTGGAAACTCGAATAGATCTGATAGCCTTCCACATTAGCAATGGCTGCCTTCAGGCCAAGGCCATACCCCAATCCAGAGTCGCCGCTAAAACTGATGATTTCGACCCCGGCCGGTTCAATCAGTTGATAGGAAAAATCAGCATCCGCAAACCCGAGTTGGAGAAAAACATCTATCCATTCGGTCACCCCGACCGATCCCCTCAACATAATCCGTGACGACTCAAAATTGCCACTCGTAATCATATTTCCAGGGGCAAGGAAGGGTTCTGTTCCTCCCCCCCTCGACAATAATTCCGCTGTCAAATTGCATATCTCGTTCCGACCCCGAATCATACTCAAAACCAAGGGCCATCTTTCCGTATGCTCACTGAACTCCGAGTTATTGTCAAATCTGGTGTATGAGATCTTCATTAAGCGGCGACCTGATCTGATTTATTGATCTCAATCCCAT
>DUAG01000054.1 GCA_012960925.1 Candidatus Manganitrophaceae bacterium | reverse complement strand
CGGAAAGTTCCTCTCCCTCGCTCATTCTCTTCCAGATATTGGAATACATCGAGGCCGCCTGCTTTGAAAAAAGCTCTTCCATGATTACGCCTTTCCCCATAAGAAAATGTATTAAAAAACCTGGGTTATTCTAACAGGGGTATTCTCACGTAATCAAGCGCGTATTTGCTTTATCAATCCTGGATTTTAGAACTTCCACTCCCCTATGTTCCCCTAATTCCGCGATTATGGAATTAGAAACCGCCGATTCGCCTGGAATGACTGCATTATCGGCCAACGGACTCCTCACCGTACGGATGAGTACGCTTCGGTCGTCCTTATGGCCTCTGGCCTTGCCTTTCAGGCGACTTGGCGGTTTATCCCAAGATCCAATCGCCGATCTTGGGTGTTCATTGAAAGATGAACCCTTGTTCAATTATTGTTATAGTAGATGGATGTGAAAGGATCAATGAAAGAGAGAGGTGAGCGATGAAAAAATACAGCGTTCAATATTTCCTGCGGGTCTTACTCCTTATAAGTTTTTTATCAGCTATTACAGGGAACGCGATCGGAGCGGAATCTGAAAATCTCAAAACCGCCACTTTTGCCGGAGGTTGTTTCTGGTGTATGGAACATGCCTTCGATGAAGTCGATGGTGTTGTCTCAACGATTTCAGGCTATATCGGAGGACACAAGGATCACCCAACATACAGGGAGGTCTCCTCCGGAACAACAGGTCATACTGAGGCGGTGCAAGTCGTGTATGACAGCAGCAAGGTCCGTTATGGCATGTTGTTGGAGGTCTTCTGGACCAATATTGATCCTACGGTGAAGGACCGGCAATTTTGTGATCGGGGGAACCAGTACCGCACCACAATTTTCTACCATACAAAAGAACAGAAAAAACTGGCCGTCGCCTCCAAGCGCAGCCTGGAGCGCGACAGACCGTTTGAAGGACCGGTTGTCACGCCCATCCTGCAGGCCTCTCAGTTTTTCCCCGCAGAGGAGCACCACCAGGATTACCATATCAAAAACCCGCTCCAATACAAGTTTTACCGCTTCAGTTGCGGGCGGGACCAGCGTTTAAAAGAGTTATGGGGAAAGAGAACTTCCTTTGGAGGGCTAAGACATGAATAGAAGGGTGTTTATGATGACCTTAGGGGTTTACATCGGATCCCTGATGATACCGTCCAGGGTTTTCTCCAAAAGCCAGAGAATTACATTCAAACAAATAATCAAAACGGATAAAGAATGGAGAAAACTGCTGCGGCCCGACCGTTATGAGATCTTAAGAAGAGAAGGGACCGAGCGTCGATTTTCAAGCCCTCTGGACAAGGAGTATGGTCCAGGCGTTTATGTCTGTGCCGGCTGTGCGCTTGAGCTCTTTACCTCAGAGATGAAATACGACAGCAAAACCGGCTGGCCGAGTTTTTTTAGATCGATTGAAGGCCGCCTTGAAACCAAAATCGATTTTAAAATGTTATTTCCCAGAACCGAGTATCACTGCGCACGTTGTGACGGTCATCAGGGACACATCTTCAATGACGGTCCCAAACCCAGCGGAAAACGCTGGTGCAATAACGGGCTGGCCTTAAAGTTTATAGCCGCTAAAGATTCGGGATGACCTGCCCACGGATTTCGCCCCCTCCATTAGCAAGAGTATGGATATTGACATAGATGTTTCCCCCCTTGAGTGCGGCTACTAAAGCGGGAGTGAGCTGCTCGGAATCAGTGTTTCTCCAGACCCCGGTCGCGGTATTCCCGATGAAATCGCCGGTGAGCGGACGAACAAACGTGGGGATATTGGATCCGGTCGGTGCATTGTGAAAATGGGCCGCGGTCATCCCTCCTCCGCTCAGACCGGTTACCGTGATAACGAAGGTTAGTTCAGTCTCGGCCGCATTGAGGACGAAGGCACCGGTTCCCCTTGCGGTTGCAGCGATCGGTGGGACCTCTTGCACACCACTGAATTTGGCCGTAAAGCCCCTACTCCCGTCCTCTGGAGTCAACACCACCTGTGTACGGATTTCTCCATTTAGGTTGTTTCCGGAATGGACATCGACATAAATTTCTCCCGCGTTGAGTGCGGTCACTAAAGTCAAAGTGAGCGGGTTTACTAAATCGTTAACGCTCCAGATCCCGGTTGCCGTATTCCCATTGAAATTAATGGGAAACCGAACCAAAACATCATTAGATCCAGCAGCCGCATTGTGAAAATGAGCCTGGGTCAACCCACCGCCCAGTCCATCAACCGTGATATCAAAGGTCAGTCCGCCTGCGCTTAAGGAGAAGGAACCCGTTCCGGTCGCATTGGTGACAACCGGTGGATTCGAGACCACCTGGGGCCCCGTCAGTAGTCCAGGAAAAAGAGCTGTAGTGGAGTCGTCGCTGAGACTTCCGCATCCAGCCATTACCAACAGTCCCGTGATCAAGAAAAGTCTAAAACCAATTGATTGCCATGCTCTCATTGTCTTTCTCCCCTGTATGATTTAAAAGAAAAGGTGTGCCATCATCAAAAACTGATCGTTCTTACTCTCGATCTCTTCTTTGTTCATTCGAT
>DUAG01000053.1 GCA_012960925.1 Candidatus Manganitrophaceae bacterium | reverse complement strand
CAGGAAGGATTGCGTTTTGCGATACGGGAAGGCGGACGGACGGTTGGTGCCGGTGTCATCACTCAGATCATTAAGTAGAAACAAATTAAAGGATTAAGTCGATGCGTGAGATTATTACCTTGGGTTGTACAGACTGTAAAGAAAGAAACTACACGACAAAAAAGAACAAGAGAAATACTCCGGATCGAATTGAGTTAAAGAAGTACTGCCGAAGGTGCCGGAAGCACACCGCGCATCGAGAGGTGAAATAGGTCTTGCCAAATAGGCCAGTAGCTCCAATTGGTTAGAGCGGCGGTCTCCAAAACCGCTTGTTGGGGGTTCGAGTCCCTCCTGGCCTGCCAAAAACAGAAGGGGGATGTCGATCTCCGTCGGTATGAGGGATAAGGTGTATGATTAAAAAATTATTCAAGTCCGCAATTGATTTTATGAAAGAGGTGAAGCTTGAACTCTCAAAAGTGACATATCCGAGCAAGAATGAGACGATCGGCTCCACGACGGTTGTCATTGTCTTTACGCTGATCGTTGCCTTGTTTCTCGCGATTGTCGATACCGTCCTGATTCGTATATTGCGCTTGGTTGTCTAGGGTTTGTTTGCGGGGAGTTGTTTATGGAAAAGAATTGGTATGTTATCCATACCTACTCCGGCTTTGAAGGCCGGGTGAAGGCCAGTCTGGAGGAGAGGATAGTAAGCCTCGGACTGGAAGAAAAAATGGGAAAAGTCCTTGTTCCGACGGAAGAAGTTGTTGAGATTAAGGATGGAAAAAAACGGGTCTCTACAAAGAAGTTTTTCCCGGGGTATGTCCTGGTGGAGATGTGTCTGGACCTGGAGGTTCAGCAGCTTGTTAAAGAAACCCCAAAGGTGACCGGGTTTCTGGGCGGAGGTGGCGCTGTGCCGGAACCGCTCGCGGAAAAAGAAGTGAAGGTCTTGTTGAGGCAGATGGATGAGGGGGTTGCTCCTCCGCGAGAAAAAGCCCTGTTTGATAAGGGGGAGAATGTCCGTATCATTGATGGTCCTTTTCTGGGATTCAATGGTGTGGTGGATGAGGTCAATCTGGATCAGCATAAGGTAAAGGTCCTGGTCAGTATTTTTGGGCGCTCAACCCCGGTTGAGTTGAATTTTCTCCAGGTTGAAAAAGTCTAATTGGAGTCTGTTTTTCAAAGAGATACCTTTTGGGGGTATATAATTTTGTCTCTTCCGTGTTCGTCGACAGAGAATCGATGTGAGCGTTGAGGGGGAGGCTCCATCCGGCTTTGCCGGTGGAGGGGGCGACGCAAGCCCCTTAGGATAGAAAGGCGGGTTATTTTAGATGGCAAAAGAAATCAAGGCGGTCGTTAAACTTCAGATTCCGGCCGGAAAAGCAAATCCGGCGCCCCCGGTGGGGCCTGCCCTGGGTCAGCATGGTGTGAATATCATGGAGTTCTGCAAGGCCTTCAACGCAAAGACGAAGGGACTGGAAGGGTCGATTGTTCCGGCCTTGATCTCTATTTACACTGACAGAACATTTACGTTTGTGACAAAAAGTTCCCCTGCATCTGATCTCCTGAAAAAAGCCGCTGGAATTATTAAAGGCTCCGGTGTCCCCCATAAGGAAAAGGTTGGAAAAGTGACCCGGGCTCAGGTTGAGGCGATTGCCAAGACGAAAATGGAGGATATCAACGCCGTTGATCTTGAGGGGGCATGCAGAATTATCTCAGGGACTGCGAGAAGCATGGGGATTGAAGTCGAGCCGCAGTCATATAAAGCAGAATAAACACATATTGTCAGGTGACATCCCCGCCCCTTCATTTGAGGGAGGCGCGGTTCTTCAATGAGGAGAATGAATGGGTAAGAAATATGATACCGCAGTTGCAAAGGTGAAGGGAGAGCCCTGCGCTCTGAATGAGGCTCTTGCCTTGGTGAAAGAGACGCACACTGCCAAGTTTGACGGGAGCGTGGACATGGCGATTCGTTTGGGTGTTGACCCCAAGCATTCCGATCAAATGGTGCGGGGTTCTGTTGTTCTGCCGCATGGGACAGGGAAGAAGGTGCGTATCCTGGTTTTTGCGAAAGGTGAAAAGGAGAAAGAGGCCTTGGAGGCCGGTGCGGACCATGTCGGGCTTGACGATCTTGTAGAGAAGATCAACAAGGGCTGGATGGAGTTTGACACAGTGGTCGCAACGCCGGATTTGATGGGAATAGTCGGTAGATTAGGAAGGGTGTTGGGTCCGCGTGGCCTGATGCCCAATCCAAAGACAGGAACGGTCACATTTGAGGTGGCGAAGGTGATCAAAGAGATCAGGCTGGGCCGAGTGGATTATCGGGTTGAAAAGGCGGGTATTGTCCACCTGGCAGTTGGCCGTGTCTCGTTCAGCGCTGAGCAGCTTTTTGAGAATGCAAGTGCGGTACTCGAATCTGTTTTGAAGAAAAGACCTGCATCTGCGAAGGGGAAATATTTAAAGGGGATTACGGTCTCCTCTACGATGGGTCCCGGGATTCCCATAGAGCTTGGTAGTGTCCGTCAGGGGTCGGCGGAATAGTTTTTATGTTGGCCTACAGTAATGATAAAGGGGAAGTCCAATGAAGGGGTTAAAAGAAAAAAAAGAGATCGTCACGGACTTGCAGGTTAAATTTTCAAAGGCAAAAGTCGCAATCCTGGCAGAATTTTCCGGGATGGGTGTAGAAGAATTACGCGAGGTCCGGGGGCATCTCCGAAGTGCGAAGGGCGAGTTTCATGTGGTCAAGAATACGCTTGCGATTCTGGCCGCGGCGCAGACGTCTTTGGAAGGGGTGACGACGTATTTCAAGGGCCAGACGGCGGTCGCCCTTGGATATGATGACCCGATTGCTCCGGCAAAAGCGATGAAGGAGATCGCCGACAAGCAAAAAAAACTGAAGATCAAGGTTGGAGTGGTTGAAGGACAAGTAATCGACCTGGGTCGGTTCAAACAGATTGCTCAACTTCCGCCAAAACCGGTTTTGATTACGGCCCTTATCGGACGGCTCCAATCGCCTATTTATGGATTTGCAGGGAGCCTCAACGGTGTTCTCAGCAAGTTTGTGCTGACTCTCCAGGCCGTAAAGGAGAAACGCGAGTCGTCGGGGTCTTAACACCCCTGACCTGTAGAGGTGGCCGATTCCGGCCAAATAAAGAGGTAGAAATTATTTACTATAATTGTATTTTCACTAACGAAGGAGCGTGTTAAAAATGGCAAAAACAGCAGCGGCGGAAGAGATCGAATTGACAAATGACCAGATTCTTCAGGCGGTCGAAAAGATGCCTGTTCTTCAATTGGCGGACTTGATTAAGCTGGTTGAAGAGCGTTTTGGTGTGACTGCAGCGGCACCCGTCGCGGTTGCAGCGGCCCCTGCAGCGGGTGGCGGTGGACAGGCAGAGACCGTTGAGGAGAAAACGGAGTTTGACGTCATTTTGACCGGGATTGGGGAAAAGAAAATACAGGTCATCAAGGCGGTTCGAGAACTAACCAGCCTGGGACTTAAGGAGGCAAAGGATCTCGTTGAAGCCGCTCCCAAGGTGGTTAAGTCCGGTGTTGCTAAGGATGAAGCGGAGACGGTAAAAAAGAGGCTTGAAGAAGCCGGGGCGACAGCAGAAATCAAATAGGCTGTTCCCGAACAAGACGAATGTTAAGCGCCTGTATCAGTTTATAGATAGAATGGAGGGTTTATGGCGGTTCGCCCCAGAAATGAGATCCGTAAGAGGAGAGATTTTTCAAAGATCAATGTCAAGGTTCGTATTCCGAATCTGATTGAGATTCAAAAAGAGTCCTACAATCGGTTTCAGCAGGTTGATCTTGCTCCTGAGCAGCGCGAAGATATAGGCCTGCAATCGGCCTTTACGAGTGTGTTCCCCGTTTCCGATTACAACGATACGGCGATGATCGAATTTATTGACTACTCGATTGGAAGACCGAAATATGATGTGCAGGAGTGTCTTGAACGCGGAATGACCTACGCGGCTCCCCTGAAGATCAAGGTCCGTTTGGTGGTCTGGGACAAGGAGGGCAAGGGGAAGACGAAAAAGGTCCGGGACATCCGCGAGCAGGAGGTGTATGTCGGAGAGCTTCCATTAATGACGGATAACGGGACCTTTCTGGTGAATGGAACGGAGCGGGTGGTCGTCAGCCAGCTCCAGCGTTCCCCCGGCGCCTCCTTTAGTCATGATAAAGGAAAGACGCACGCCAGCGGAAAAGTTCTTTACTCCGCGCGAATTATCCCCTATCGCGGTTCGTGGCTTGATTTTGATTTTGACGCAAAAGATATCCTCTATGTCCGGATTGACAGAAGGAGAAAGCTCCCTGTTACTATTCTGTTGAAGGCCTTTACTCAGGAAGCAGCCGGTGGAAACGGTCGAAAATATGTTTTGCCCGGACCGGAAGGAGATGTGGAGGGAGGGAGCCTTGAAGAGGTTATCCTGAAGCTTTTTTATCCGATCGAAGATGTCAGAATTTCTAAGGGTGAGTTCCTGAGAAAGCTGAATCCTGAGATTCATGTTGGCCTTAAGTCCCCCTCTGATTTTAAGGAGAAGAAAGGGAAAGGTGTTCTGGTCAAAGAGGGAAGCAAGATGACCAAGGGTGTCCTCCGAAAAATGAAGGCGGAGGGGATCAAGGAAATCCCGTATCCCAGGGAAGAGTTGGCCGGAAAAGCGGTCCTTGATGATGTTGTTGACCCGGCAACAGGTGAGATTCTTGTAGAGAGAAACCAGGAGCTGACAGAGGATATCCTCGCGCAAATATGCGAGGCCGATATCGGGAAAATCCGAGTCCTTTTTATTGATAATATTACGATTCTTCCGGCCATACGCGATACCTTGGCAATGGAAAAGGTGGGTTCTCCCGGGGAAGCGATGGTAGAGGTTTATCGCAGGATCCGTCCGGGAGAGACACCGACGATGGATACGGCAAAGCTCCTTTTCGAAAACCTTTTCTTCAATTCAAAGCGGTATGACCTTTCTCCTGTTGGCCGACTGAAGCTCAACAAAAAACTGGGTCTGGAACAGCCCATGGAGAACCGGACGCTGAGCGCTCAGGATGTCGTTGAAGTGGTTCGCTATCTTGTGAATCTCAAAAGCGGAAAAGGGAATATTGATGACATTGACCATCTCGGCAACCGCCGGGTCAGGTCGGTCGGGGAGCTTCTGGAAAACCAATTCCGGATTGGCCTTGTCAGGATGGAACGCACAATTAAAGAGCGGATGAATCTGCTTGATCTGGATACCGTCCTCCCTCATGACCTGATCAACGCGAAACCGGTGATTGCGGTCATCAAAGAATTTTTTGGGAGCAGCCAGCTCTCCCAATTCATGGACCAGACCAACCCCTTGGCTGAAATTACCCATAAGAGGCGTCTATCCGCCCTGGGTCCCGGAGGATTGACCCGGGAGCGGGCCGGTTTTGAGGTGAGAGATGTTCATCCCAGCCATTATGGTCGTATCTGTCCGATCGAGACGCCGGAAGGTCCAAATATTGGCTTGATTACCTCGCTCGCCACTTATGCCCGTGTGAACGAGTATGGTTTTATTGAGTCGCCCTACCGTAAGGTGGTCAAGGGACGGGTAACCGACGAAGTCGAATTTATTTCGGCCATTGATGGAGACCGCTATGTGATTGCGCAGGCAAATGCGAAGATGGACAGTCGGGGAAAGCTGACATCGGATAATATCTCGGCCCGTTCCTCAGGCGATTTTGTCGCGGTGCCCTCTGACCGCATTGAGTATATGGACGTCTCCCCGAAACAGATCGTGAGTGCGGCGACCGCGATGATCCCCTTTCTTGAGAACGATGATGCCAACAGGGCCTTGATGGGTTCGAACATGCAGCGGCAGGCGGTTCCTTTGATTCGGACTGAAGCCCCTCTGGTCGGGACAGGGATGGAGTTTATTGTTGCACGGGATTCTGGTTATGTCGTTTTTGCAAAGCGGAGTGGTACCGTCGTCAGCTGTGACGGGACCCGGATTGTAGTCAAGGCGGATCTGAGCAGAAAAGAAAAAGCGAATGTCGCGGAAGATCCGGAATCGGCGCTAGATGTTTACAAGCTGATTAAGTATCAGCGTTCTAATCAAAATACCTGTATCAACCAGAGGCCGGTCGTGACGGCTGGCATGAAGGTAAAGAAAGGTGATCTCCTTGCGGATGGTCCTGCGATTGATCAGGGAGAATTGGCCTTGGGCCAGAATATTCTGGTCGCGTTCATGCCTTGGGGGGGGTACAACTTTGAGGATGCCATCTTGGTGTCGGAAGAGCTGGTTAAAGGAGATAATTTTACATCCATCCACATCGAAGAATTTGAATTGGAATCCCGGGATACAAAATTAGGCAAAGAGGATATTACAAGAGATATTCCGAATGTGAGTGAAGAAACCCTCAACAACCTGGACGAATCGGGGATTATCCGTGTCGGGGCGGAGGTGAAACCAGGAGATATTCTCGTGGGAAAGGTCACCCCGAAGGGGGAGACCCAGCTGACTCCGGAAGAAAAATTACTCAGGGCGATATTTGGTGAAAAGGCAGGCGATGTTAAAGACGCCTCGCTCTATGTCCCCCCCGGGATAGAGGGAATTGTCGTCGATGTAAAGATTTTTTCTCGTAAGAGCGTTGATAAAGATGAGCGGACAAAGATGATTGAAACCGAAGATATCACGCGTCTTCAGCGGGACCATCGTGAGGAACTTCATATTATCGAGGAGGAAAAATATAAAAAGGTCCGGAGCCTGCTGATTGGCCAGTTGGTCGGTGTCGATATCGTTGATCCGGAAACCGGCGAGATTCTTCTGAAGAAAAAGAAGCTTATTGAAGAGGAGATCCTGGGTAAAATTGTCGATGAGGATATCCGGAATGTGGTCCTGAATGACAAGGCAGAGCAGGCGAAAGTTGATAGCGTGGAGGCGTCTACAAAAGAACGGATCGACCTTCGCCAGATGATCTATGATGAGAAGGTGGGACGTTTAAAGCGGGGAGACGAACTCCCTCCCGGTGTGATTAAACTCGTCAAGGTTTTCATTGCCATGAAGCGCAGGCTCCAGGTAGGGGACAAGATGGCGGGGCGGCATGGCAACAAGGGGGTTGTCGCGCGCATTCTTCCTGAGGCCGATATGCCGTATCTTCCGGATGGCACGAAGGTGCAGATTGTCCTCAATCCTCTCGGTGTCCCTTCTCGGATGAATGTCGGGCAGATACTGGAGACTCACCTGGGTTGGGCTGCGGACCTCCTGGGTATCCATGTGTCCTGTCCGGTATTTGACGGTGCGAACGAAAAAGAAGTCAAGGATTTGCTGGAAGAGGCAGGTCTCCCAAGGTCGGGACAGACCATTCTGCATGATGGAAAGACAGGAGAGCCTTTTAACCGCCCGGTGACGGTGGGCCGGATGTACATGCTGAAACTTCACCATCTGGTTGACGACAAGATCCATGCAAGGTCGATTGGACCCTATTCTCTGGTCACACAACAACCTTTGGGCGGGAAGGCGCAGTTTGGGGGACAACGTCTTGGAGAAATGGAAGTCTGGGCCCTTCAGGCCTATGGCGCCGCATCGGTTCTACAGGAGTTCCTGACGGTGAAGTCGGATGATGTCCCCGGACGGTCCCGCATCTACGAAGCGATTGTCAAGGGAGAGCACTTCCTGGAGCCCGGCCTGCCGGAATCCTTCAACGTTTTGATCAAAGAGCTTCAGAGCCTGGGGCTTGATGTTGAATTAATCAGAGACAAAGACTGAGAATCAGGATTAATGTGAGGAGTAAGCCCGATCCTCCCTTTCGAGTTATTTTAACGTTTATTTTTTTGGAGGTTCAATGGAGACATTAAGCAAGGTCGAATCGGTTCGGAGCCTTTTTGGAAAGTCGAAGGAGTCGATCTCTTTTGACGCCATCCGAATTCGCATTGCATCCGGCGAGAAGATCCGCTCCTGGTCCTATGGGGAAGTCAAAAAACCGGAAACGATTAATTATCGCTCGTTTAAACCGGAGCGGGACGGTCTCTTTTGTGCACGCATCTTTGGGCCGATCAAGGATTGGGAGTGTAACTGCGGAAAGTATAAGCGGATGAAGCACCGTGGAATTGTCTGTGACAAGTGTGGAGTGGAAGTCATCCAGTCAAAGGTTCGCCGGGAACGGATGGGCCATATCGAGCTGGTTTCCCCTGTGGCTCATATCTGGTTTCTGAAGGGCATTCCCAGTCGAATCGGGATACTTCTGGATATGACACTCAAGCAGCTCGAAAAGGTACTCTATTTTGAGAACTATGTTGTGACGGATCCGATGGACACTGACTTGAAGGAGAAGGAGATCCTTACGGAAGATCGGTATCGCGCAGATGTCGAAAAGTATGGTGTAGGGGCGTTCCGTGCCGAGATGGGTGCCGAGGCAATAAGGGATATTTTGAAGAAAATAGATCTTGAAGAGCTTTGGGACGAGTTGCATGTCAAGATTGCCCATGCAAGTTCTGTCGCCGTCAAAAAGAAATTAACAAAACGTCTCCGGGTTGTGGAATCCTTAAGGAAGTCTGGAAATCATCCCGACTGGATGATTTTGGATGTCATTCCTGTCCTGCCGCCGGAACTCAGACCTTTGGTGCCTCTCGATGGGGGGCGTTTTGCGACATCTGATTTAAATGATCTATACCGCCGGGTGATTAACCGGAATAATCGCCTGAAACGGCTGACCGAGTTGAGGGCTCCCAATGTCATTATCCGCAATGAAAAGAGAATGCTTCAGGAATCGGTGGATGCCCTTTTTGACAATGGTCGACGGGGTCGGGCAATCCGAGGGCCGAACAAGCGTCCCCTGAAGTCCCTTTCGGACATGCTCAAGGGCAAGCAAGGCCGGTTCCGTCAGAACCTTCTGGGAAAACGGGTAGACTACTCTGGTCGATCCGTGATTGTTGTCGGGCCCGAGTTGAAGCTCCACCAATGCGGACTTCCAAAGAAGATGGCCTTGGAACTCTTCAAGCCCTTTATTTATCAAAAACTGGAAGAGCGTGGTTATGTGGCAACCATTAAAACGGCAAAGAAGATGGTGGAAAAGGAAAAGCCGGAGGTGTGGGATGTGCTGGATGAGATGATTCAGGAGCACCCTGTCTTACTGAACCGGGCACCAACTCTGCATCGCCTGGGGATACAGGCCTTTGATCCTGTTTTAGTGGAAGGAAAAGCGATCCGGCTTCATCCGCTAGTGTGCGCTGCATTTAATGCAGATTTTGATGGGGATCAAATGGCTGTCCATCTCCCTTTGTCGATTGAGGCCCAAATTGAGGCGCGCGTACTGATGATGTCGGTGAACAACGTCCTTTCACCTGCCAGCGGAAAACCAATTATGGTTCCTTCTCAGGATATGGTTCTGGGTTGCTATTGGCTGACAAAGGAAAAGGGCGGGGCGAAGGGAGAAGGAAAAACCTTTTCCGGTCCGGAAGAAGTTACCATTGCCTATGACCATCGGCAGGTGGAGGAGCATGCCCGGATTAAAGTAAGGCGCGATGGTACCTTGGTTGAGACAACTGTCGGCAGAGTGATTTTTGGAAATATTCTCCCAGAGGATGTCCCCTTCTCGATGGTCAATCGTATTATGAACAAAAAGGAGTTGATCAACCTGATTGATATCTCCTATCGAAAGTCCGGTCGCCGCAATACCGTCGCCATGCTGGATCGCATTAAGGATCTCGGATTTCATTTCGCGACAAGGGCCGGCATCTCGATCTGTGTGGACGACATGCGCATCCCGTCAAAAAAAGGCGTATTGCTCGATAAGGCCAAGAAGAGTGTAGCGGAGATCGAAAAGCAGTATGCTGAGGGTTTGATTACGAATGGAGAGCGATACAATAAGGTGGTTGATATCTGGGCGCATGTCACTGAGATGGTGGCCAGTGAAATGATGAGAGAATTGGCTGAGGAAGAAGAAGAGGTCACGAAGGGAGTCGGGAAGGTAAAAGATCGAAAATTTAATTCTATCTACATGATGGCCGATTCAGGTTCCCGTGGAAGCGCTGCGCAGATTCGTCAACTGGGGGGAATGAGAGGACTCATGGCAAAGCCCTCCGGGGAGATTATTGAAACGCCGATCATGGCCAACTTCAGAGAAGGGTTGAGCGTCTTGCAATACTTTATTTCGACACACGGTGCGCGAAAAGGATTGGCGGATACTGCCTTGAAGACAGCCAATTCCGGATACCTGACGCGGCGGCTGGTCGATGTCTCGCAAGATGTTATTGTGAATGATCTGGATTGTCACTCACCTGATTCGCTTGCCGTGACGGCTCTGGTTGAAGGTGGAGAGGTCATTGAACCGCTTGAAAAACGTATCCTGGGCAGAATCGCGGCAGAAGATATCACTGATCCGATTACGGGTGAGGTTATTTGTCCGGCTCAAGCGGAAATCAATGAAGAAAAGACGCAGGCCGTTGTTGAGGCGGGGATTGACAGAGTGAAAATCCGTTCTGTATTGACCTGTCTGGCGCATCGGGGGATATGTGTCAGGTGTTATGGGCGGGATTTATCCCGGGGACAACTGGTTGAGCGGGGAGAGGCCGTCGGCGTGATCGCCGCACAATCTATTGGGGAGCCGGGAACACAGCTAACGATGCGGACCTTCCATATTGGGGGGACGGCAAGCAAGGTGATTGAACAGACCGTATTGGAATCCCGGAATGCCGGTGTTGTGAAATACTTGAACCTGAATACCGTGAAAAGTAAAGACGGTGACCTGATTGTCATGAACCGGAATGGAAGAATTGCCATTTTTGACAAGACAGGACGCGAGAAAGAGAAGTACTCGGTTGTCTATGGTGCCCGCATCAAGGTAAAAGATGGGGTCTCGGTGGATGCGAGACAAAGACTGGTGGAGTGGGATCCCTATTCTCTTTCGATCTTGACGGAAGTCGCTGGAAAGATTGCGATGGGTGATCTGATCGAAGGGCAGACGATGCGTGAAGAAGTTGACGAAGTCACCGGCTTTGCCCGTAAAGTCATTGTCGATTACCCCGGATCAAATCTCCGGCCTAGAATTTCAATCAAGGATGCCTCGGGGAAAACCGTGAAACTCCCTTTGACAAAAGGAGCGGCCCGTTATCTTCTTCCTGCGGGGGCACATGTTTTTGTTGAGAAAGGGCAAATGGTTCACCCGGGTGATGTGTTGGCGAAGATTCCTCGTGAAACGACAAAAACGAAGGATATTACCGGTGGACTTCCCCGTGTGGCCGAGCTTTTTGAGGCGAGAAAACCAAAAGAACAGGCCGTTATCTCAGAGATTGACGGGACGGTCGAATATGGCGGTTTTGCCAAAGGGATGAGAAAGGTGATTGTCAGTAATGAGGTCGGGGATAGCCGGGAATACTTCATTCCTAAGGGGAAGCATATTAATGTTCATGAGGGGGATTGGGTTCACGCTGGGGAGCCCTTGATGGATGGATCTCCGAACCCTCATGATATTCTTGACGTACTAGGACCGAAAGAGCTTCAGAAATACTTGGTCGACGAGGTCCAGGAGGTTTATCGTCTGCAAGGGGTGTCGATTAACGACAAGCATATTGAAATTATTGTCCGACAGATGTTAAGAAGAGTAAAAGTTGAAGAACCGGGCGATACGGATTTCCTCATTGGGGTGCAGGTTGATAAGTTTAAATTCGCAGAAGAGAATGAGAAAGTGATGGCCAAAGGGGGAATACCGGCGACAGGAAAGCCGATTCTTCTCGGAATCACGAAGGCGGCCCTTGCAACCGATAGTTTTATCTCTGCCGCTTCCTTCCAGGAGACAACGCGTGTTTTGACGGAGGCTGCGATTAGCGGAAGAACGGATGACCTGCTTGGCTTGAAAGAGAATGTGATTGTGGGACGGCTTGTCCCGGCGGGAACGGGCTTGCCTGAGTATCGAGAAGTTTATGTGCGATCACCGCGGCAGGCACAGGAGATCAAGGAGATGGCCAAGAATAAGGCGGGTTCGAGTGAAGGGGCTCCTGCAGAGAAAAAATAGGCATACCAAATATCAATATAATGCCTTGAGATTGTAAAAAAATCTTGACAAGAGGGCCAGTAGTCAGTATGATCTGTAGGTTTTGCATGCCACGTAAGGAAGTCAGATGCCGACGATTAATCAATTGATCAAGAAGGGGCGGGAAAAAGCCCGATCCAAGACCAAGAGTCCTGCACTGAAACAGTCGCCGCAGAAGAGAGGGGTCTGTATCCGTGTTTATACCACCACGCCCAAGAAGCCAAACTCTGCACTCCGAAAGGTTGCACGTGTGCGTTTGACGAATGGGATGGAAGTGACCTCTTATATTCCAGGAATGGGTCACAATCTTCAGGAGCATTCAATTGTATTGGTACGGGGTGGAAAAATAAAAGACCTCCCGGGGGTCCGGTACCATATTGTTCGCGGTGCTTTAGATGCGGTCGGCGTGGCGGACAGGAAGCAGGGACGTTCGAAATATGGAGCCAAGAGACCGAAGTAAGTGACGCCATGAATCCTCCTCGCGAGACAATCCAGAAATAGTTGAATCATTAATTTGTGTACGAAGAAAGGTTTCAATGTCTAGAAGAAAGGTGACAGTTAACAGAGAGGTTCTTCCAGATCCACGGTATGGGGACAGGCTCATTGCAATGTTCATCTGCCTGGTCATGGAGGATGGAAAGAAGAGCCTCGCGGAATCGATCTGTTATGGCGCTTTTGATCTGATTAAGAAAAAGACGGGTTCTGATCCGGTCATGGTTTTTAAGCATGCCGTCGATAACGTCAAGCCGATGGTTGAGGTGAAGTCGCGAAGGGTGGGAGGTGCGTCATATCAGGTGCCCGTTGAAATCCGTCCCAATCGCCGAATGTCCCTGGCGCTCCGCTGGATTATGATTTATTCGAGGAAGCGTTCAGAAAAAAGCATGAAAGAGAGGTTGGCCGCCGAATTGCTTGATGCTTCAAACAAGACAGGGAGCGCGGTTAAGAAGCGGGAAGATACGCACAAGATGGCGGAAGCAAATAAAGCCTTTGCGCATTATCGCTGGTAATAGTGCTATCTCAAGTTCAGGTGAAGGCCGCTGCCTTCACCTTTTTTTAGTCCTTATTTATCCATAATGTTCGCTAACGTTCACTGGAAACTAGAGTGACGAAATTGATTGATCATCGTTAAATGACAAAAGAATACTCCTTAGACAGAACACGCAATATCGGAATCATGGCGCATATCGATGCCGGAAAAACGACGACGACAGAGCGCATCCTTTATTATACCGGCGTGACCCATCGCATTGGTGAGGTTCATGATGGAAATGCGACCATGGATTGGATGGAGCAGGAGAGAGAGCGGGGTATTACGATTACCTCTGCTGCGACAACCTGCTTCTGGGATGATTATCGGATTAACATTATAGATACTCCAGGGCATGTTGATTTTACGATTGAAGTTGAGCGATCCCTTCGTGTGCTCGATGGTGCGGTTGCTGTTTTTGATTCTGTCCAGGGTGTTGAGCCGCAGTCGGAAACAGTCTGGCGGCAGGCGGATCGTTACCATGTTCCCAGAATTGCCTTTATGAATAAAATGGACCGCATCGGTGCTGATTTCTTTCCGGCGGTTCAGACGATGATTGACCGCTTGGGTGCCGTCCCAGTCCCCGTTCAGATTCCAATTGGAAAAGAAGACACCTTTCGTGGGCCCATTGATCTCATCAATATGAAGGGGATCTTTTTTGACGATGAAACGCTCGGGGCCGAGTACAAAATTGATGAAATTCCTGAAGAACATCTCTCTGTTGCAAAGGAATATCGCGACAAAATGATCGAAGCAATTTCCGATTTTGATGACACGATTATGGAAAAATATCTGAATGGGGGTCCGGTTTCATCCGAGGAGATCAAGGAGGCCTTACGGAAGGGAACCCTGGAATTGAAGATTGTTCCGGTTTTATGCGGTTCGGCCTTTAAAAACAAGGGTGTCCAGCTTTTGATTGATGCCGTTGTCGATTTCCTTCCTTCTCCGAATGATATTCCTCCCGTGAAAGGCATTAACGTAAAGACAGAAGAAGAGATGGTCCGGTATCCGCGAAATGACGAGCCGTTTTCTGCCCTGGCTTTTAAGATCATGACCGATCCTTTTGTCGGCCAATTGACATACTTTCGGGTCTATTCAGGCGTGTTGAAGGCAGGGTCCTATATATATAACGCAACAAAAGATTCCAAAGAGCGGGTTGGCCGCATTTTGAAGATGCATGCCAACAAACGCGAAGACGTCACGGCCGCTTATCCCGGTGACATCTGTGCCGCTGTTGGATTAAAGAATACGAAGACCGGAGATACCCTTTGTGCCGAGAAGGATCCCATACTTCTTGAGGTGATGACTTTCCCTGAGCCGGTTATTTCGATGGCCATTGAGCCCAAGACGAAGCCTGACCAAGAAAGATTGGGCCTCTCCCTCCAGAAACTCTGTCATGAAGATCCCTCTCTGCGTATTGTCACCGATGAAGAGACGATGCAGACCATTATTTCCGGAATGGGGGAATTACACCTTGAGATCATTGTTGATCGTTTGAAAAGAGAATTTAAGGTCGAGGCAAATGTAGGGAAGCCTCAGGTTGCCTATCGAGAGACCATTCAGCAGGCAGCGGAAGCGGAAGGGAAATATGTTCGGCAGACGGGAGGCCGGGGTCAGTATGGACATGTCTGGCTGAAGATAGAATCCCAGGAGCCTGGGAAGGGTTTTGAATTTGTAAACAAGATCGTCGGGGGTGCCATTCCGAAGGAGTTTATCGGACCGGTTGAAAAAGGAATTGTTGAGGCAATGACTTCTGGGGTGGTTGCCGGCTATCAGATGGTGGACCTCAAGGTGAGTTTGTTTGATGGATCCTTTCATGATGTTGATTCTTCAGAGGTTGCCTTTAAAATAGCAGGTTCGATGGCATTCAAGACTGCATGTAAAAAGGCGGAACCGGTCCTTCTGGAGCCGATCATGGATTTAGAGGTCGTTGTTCCGGAGGAGTACATGGGGGATGTCATCGGGAACTTAAGCTCCAAGCGAGGGAAAATTCTGGGAATGAAGATGCGGGGCGGCGCTCAGGTTGTTTCTGCCTTGGTTCCACTCTCTGAGATGTTTGGATATGCGACGAGTATTCGGTCGATGACTCAGGGTCGCGGCATCTTTACCATGCAGTTTTCTCGCTATGATGTGGTTCCGAAGCATATCTCTGAAGAGATCGTTGCGAAGAGTCAGGGAACCGGAAAATAGATCAGCGGATACTATTGGAAAGTATTAAAGGACGGAAGAAGGAGGAGCGAATAGATGGCGAAGGCTAAATTTGAGCGAACGAAGCCTCATATTAATATCGGGACGATC
>DUAG01000052.1 GCA_012960925.1 Candidatus Manganitrophaceae bacterium | reverse complement strand
AGATTCTCCTCCTAAATTACTATATTGGAAAATTCTACTTCTGAGCACCTTTATATTTAGGGAGGATTACCGACCCTAACAGGGGAAAACCCGCCTCTTTCCGCTGGCGAAAATGGCCTTCCGCACAGTGCCGTGCCAGTTTACGAACACGGGTCATGTAGCCGGTTCTCTCCGTGACCGAAATCGCGCCACGTGCATCGAGGAGATTAAAAAAATGAGAACATTTTATGCACTGATCATAAGCGGGGAGGACCAGTGATTTCTTAAGCAAGGCATGCCCCTCCTGATCAGAACGGACAAAGGCCTCCTTTAATTTTGAGATATCCGCTTCTTCAAAATTATACCTCGAGAATTGCACCTCAGATTCATGATGGACTTCGCCATAACTCAGCTGATCCGCCCAGGCCAGATCATAAACATTATCGACCTCCTGAAGGTACATGGCAATCCGTTCAAGTCCATAAGTGATTTCAACCGAGGTCGGATCGAGGACCATCCCGCCCACCTCTTGAAAATAGGTAAATTGGGTCACCTCCATCCCATCGAGACGAACCTCCCAACCCAGCCCCCAGGCACCGAGTGTCGGAGATTCCCAATCGTCCTGGACAAAGCGGATATCGTGCTCGCTCAGATGAATCCCAAAGGAGGACAGGCTCCTCAGATAAAGGTCTTGAATGTTATTCGGGGCCGGTTTCAGGATGACCTGGTATTGATAATAATGCTGGAGTCGGTTTGGATTTTCGCCGTAACGCCCGTCGGCCGGCCGGCGAGAGGACTGCACATAAGCCGCTTGCCAGGGCTCAGGGCCCACTGCGCGGAGAAAGGTTGCGGGGTGGAATGTTCCCGCACCGACTTCGCTATCATACGATTGCAGGATGAGGCAGCCCTGGGCCGCCCAGAATTCATGGAGTGAGAGAAAAAGTTCCTGAAAAGTCAGGGCCTTGCGGGGAATCGACAACGATGGGGGTCTCAAAGGTTCTTACCAGTTATTAAAGGAGGTTACTTGCGGTGTCCAAAGTAGCAAAATGTTCCGAAGACTGTCAAGCAATGAACAAACCTCCTATTCGCCTAAAATACTGCGTTATCGGCCAACGGGCCTTTGGATGAACGAATCTCTTGACAAGGGTCAATAAATTCGTGTATTGAAAGGACCATAGAATGAAAATGATTATCAACACCGTTTGTAGGAGGAGATAAATGAACCTTCGAGGTCAACGATCCTGGCATATCGGCTTTTTGCTGGTTTCCTCCTTTGTCTTATTTGTCTCTGGATTTTCCCCTGTCGCAATGGTCTTTGGGAATGAAGAAGTTGTTGTCTATTCCGCAAGGAAAGAACACCTGATCAAGCCTGTAATCGATGCTTATACCAAGGAAACCGGCGTCCAGGTAAAACTCATTACCGACAAGGCGGCGCCCCTCCTTGTCCGCCTGAAGGCAGAAGGGAAAAATACCCCGGCCGACCTCTTTCTTACGGTAGATGCCGGAAATCTTTGGCAGGCCGCCGAGCAGGGAGTCTTGATGCCTGTCACCTCCACAAGATTGAACGCCAATATCCCCGCACATCTGCGCGACCCGAAGGGGCGTTGGTTTGGATTGTCTGTG
Source organism: Candidatus Manganitrophaceae bacterium (assembly GCA_012960925.1). Taxonomy (NCBI): domain Bacteria; kingdom Pseudomonadati; phylum Nitrospirota; class Nitrospiria; order Candidatus Troglogloeales; family Candidatus Manganitrophaceae; species Candidatus Manganitrophaceae bacterium. The sequence goes on along the minus strand of DUAG01000052.1, from coordinate 13,866 downwards.
CGTGCGCGGACAATCGTATACAATACGAGGAAGGTGAATCCATCAGATCTATCAACCTATGAAGATCTGGGAGCGCAGATATGGAAGGGCCGACTCTGCCTGCGGACATCTAAGAAGGTGTATAACCAATCCCTTGTGGCCATGATGATCTCTGAGCTGGGTGAAAAAAAATCCGAGAAGATTGTGAGGTCATGGGTCGGCAATCTCGCCACAGGTGTTTTTTCGAGTGATACCAAGGTTATGGAAGCCATCATTGCAGGTCAATGCGATATCGGCATCGTCAACACCTACTACTACGGGCGAATCAAGCGGAAAGACCCCAAACTCCCGATTGCCCTCTTCTGGCCCAACCAGAAGGGCCGCGGTGTCCATGTCAATATATCAGGAGGGGGGGTCACCCGGCACACCCAACACAGAAAGTCTGCGATTCAGTTACTGGAATGGCTCTCATCAACGGCGGCGCAAAACCTCTTCGCAGATGATAACCTTGAATACCCGGTCAATCCGACGGTAAAACCGGCCCCCGCAGTAGCGGCCTGGGGTTCCTTTAAACCGGACCAGATCAATGTCTCAAAGGCCGGCGAGTTGCAGAAAGATGCCATCAAACTGATGGATCGCGCCGGATACCGATAATTATTGGGTAGGACCGTGATCAGGTTCCGGTAGGGAGAAAACCCTGAAGGAGGCAAGCGCACGATGATCAAGCCCTCCGGCCGGAATCAAACCAATTACTTCGTAGGAACCGACCGGAACCGCTCTCCCTTCCAAATCCTTCTGATCCCAGGTGGCATGAATCCCCCTCTATTCGTTTGGCGCTAGCTTTATCTGTGTCAAGGCCTGCGAAAACATCCGACCGGCAGACCAACACCAGATCTCTTCCTTATCCCGTCTGATCACAAAATCAGACTGCTGGCTTGGACGAAACAAGAGGGTAATATCGGTATCGCCGGTGTTTGTAAGAGTCAATGTTATGCAGACCGCCTGCCCCGGGAGATCTGTCGATTGATCTGTTGTGAGTTCCAACGCAAGGGGAAAATCCGGCTCAGACCTGGCCTCCGGTTGCCCGAGGGCGGTGGCCAGAAAAAATACCATCAGCAGGAGACCGCCGTTGATAGAACTTGCCGTATGCACAGCACACCTATCCGCTTTCCAGGGATGACGGAGAAGGTTCTATTTCCCCGAGCTCGAGCCACCCCCTCCAGCCCCCATGACTCTGAAGGGAACTGACTCTTCGACCGTTGGATTTCCCTCAATGGTGATTAAAGCCGTATGGTTCCCCACCGGGGGGAGTGCAGAGTCGTTCCACTTAAAAGTAACCTTCCCCCCAGCAGAAAAACTGTTCACCACTTTATTCGGGAGGGTCTGGACCACATTCCCACTGTCGTCAAAGACCTCGCATATTACCACGATGCTGACCTCGATATTGTATTCCCCTTTATTGACGTTTTTGGCAAGGACCTTCTCGATACTGAAGTTGACGATCGGAACGCAATACCACCTGTAAAGATGAAGGATTTCATTGAGGCTGAAAAAACGCCTGGAGGAGTGAACCTTGGAAGAGTGAATCGGAGTATTTTTCGGGCAGGAGAATCCTTGCAACTCAGTGCTCGTCGGAAATAATATTCAGCCCATCGGAGAGATCCTTCTCCTGTCCATCCTCCGTCACCAGATTCCGGTGAAAGAAATTGAGGGTCTCTTTGTCGGGACTGGCGGTGAGACCGATCAGCGTCGCGTCAAAATATTCGAGCACTTGTGCCCGGCGCTTGTAGATCGAGGCGTGGCATTCGTCGATGACAATGATGTCGAAGGTTTCGATGGGGATGGATGGATTGTAGGAAATGGGTTCCGATGATTCATCATCATCCTTCGCCGGATCTCTCCCCTTCAATATGGCAATCATGCTTCGGACGGTGCTGATGCAGACCCGCTCTTCCAGATCGAGGGTCCTGGAACTGAGGCGCCGGACAATGTACTCCTCGGTGAATTTGGAATTATTATAAGGGGAGACATAATGCTGGAAGCCCTTGAGGGTCTGGTCTCTCTGATCGCCGTTATCGACAAGAAACAGCACCCTCCGGGCATCGGCAAACTTTATCAGCCGATAGACGAAGTTGATGGCGGTGTGGGTCTTGCCGGAGCCGGCCGCCATCTGGATGAGGGTCCGGGAGCGACCTTCACGCAGGGATTGTTCCAGGTTCTTGATCGCCTGAATCTGTTCGGGCCAGAGACCTTCCAGGGCTAGGGGCGGCATGTTGATCTGCATCCGCTCATGAAAAGTGCGGCCCCGCCCCCCGTATTCCGGGGAGGCCTCCGCAACCATATCCCTTGTCGTCGGTTCGATCATTCCCTCTTGAATCCATTCCAACAAGGTCTCCGGTCGGTGGAAGGCGAAGAGACTCCGGGAGCGAGGCTCCGGATCAAAGCAATTGGTAAAACGTATTTCTTCTCCTGTACTTTGATACAGGAAAGGAAGGGGCCGGGTAAACCGGGGAAGGCTTAAGGGAAGGCCACGGCGATACTTTTCGGACTGAACCTCAACCCCGGTCAACGTGAAACCAGGCTTTTTCGCCTCAAGAACCCCGACGGCCTTTCCCGCCAGGAAAAGCAGATAATCTACCCTACCATAGCCCCGGTCCAAGAGAAAGTCTCGAATGATAACCCCCCGCGAGGCGCTCAAATCGGCATGGTCCGGGTCTTGAATCACCCATCCCGATTCACGAAGCCCTGCATCTATTTTTTCACGCGGCTGATCTTCCGGTATGGTCATACGACTTGTTACCTCGTATATAGTTCAGCGCCTGAAATACAAAACAAGCTGCCAACCACTCCGCTTGTTCCGTTCACGCACCTGAATTTCAACGCGATGCAAGGCGGATTTATAGAGGGTCGATCGCCTCGCGCCTACGCGGTCAACCGTAATCTCTTCTGAGGTCCAGTTTTCAGAAAGACATTGTCGGACAGAACGGTTTGTGGCCTCATAAAGCGTCCCAACCTCATCCAAACCCATGCCCTCCCTGCTCCGACAATGATAGGTGGAACCATTCAACCAGGAGAAACAGCTCTCCTGTCCTGGAGGGATCAGTGTGCCGAAATATTCTTCACTGATCAGATCTAATTTCCCTCGGATCGGCTTAAACTTCTTCCAGGCGCTCAGAAGGATCTCTCTGAGGACAGGGCAAAACTCAGGGATTGGGTCGGATGCACTCTGACCCAGGCTGAAGGGCCGGTTGGAACCACAATAATCGACATACGGTACGCTCAAGGATGCCGCAATCGGACGGCTCCTTCTGTCGCGGCACGAGTCGGTCCCCCGAGTCTCTGCTGACGCGGGAGGCACAGGATAAAGTAATGCGAAAAAAAGAAGTAGGAGGAATAAGATAATTCGGTTCATCGGTCCTCTTCGCAAAAAGATATCCAAACCCAAAGAAGGCGATCATATGCTGGTTGCTCTTAACGATCCATCAGCTTATATTATATAGTCGCTCAAATAAGTCAAGGACTGACCGTCGCAAAAAAGTAGGAGATAAAAAGAGTAATTTGATGGCCCGGACAACCGAAACAAAAAGAGCCCATCCAGAAAAACAGAACCTCACTTCAGAGATTAAGGAAATTGCCCTAGCTCTCGGATTCCATCGTGTCGGGATCACCTCTGCCGATCCGGCATCTGAGGCCGGACAGAACTACATGAACTGGCTGTCCGATGGGTTCTCCGGAGAAATGGCCTACCTTCAAAACACCCCGGAAGTTCGCTACGATCCGAAACGCCGCTTCCCGGAGGCCCAATCGATCATCTCCCTGGCACTGAACTATTTTCCGGCAGCCCAAAGAGAAAGAGAGGGCGGACACAGTGCCCCGGCGCCAGAGGGAACAGGGAAGGTCGCCCGCTATGCTTGGGGAGAGGATTACCATGCAATCATAGAGGGTAAATTAAAAAAACTGATTACAAAAATTGAAATGATGGGAGGAAGCTGCTGGAAAGGCTATGTCGATCATGGTCCTCTTCTGGAGCGGGCCTTTGCGGAACGGGCGGGCATCGGTTTCATCGGAAAAAACACCAATCTGATCACGACCGATTATGGTTCCTGGGTCTTCCTAGCAGAGGTGGTCACCGATCTTAGACTGACGGAAGACCCCCCCGCCTTACCCGGATGCGGAACATGTCGTCTCTGCCTGGATGCCTGCCCGACCGGGGCCTTGAGGGAAGCCTATCGCCTCGACGCCCGCCGCTGCATCTCTTACTTGACGATCGAAAATAAAGGCCCGATCCCGGAGGTTTATCTTCCTGACATGGAGGGGTGGATCTTCGGTTGCGACATCTGTCAGGAGGTTTGTCCCTACAACTGGAAACCGGTCCCGACCGACGAAGCGCGGCTCGGCCCGGCGCAAGGGAGCGGACCACTCCTTTCAATCGATGAAATCAGGGCGATACCAGACAACCAGACCTTTAAGGAAGTATTCGCGCAAACCCCGCTGGTCCGCGCAAAGCTGAAAGGCCTGGTTCGTAATGCCAACGCACTGTCCCCATCGCCAGAGCTTCCTAAGATCACCCGCCCAGAACAAAATGCGGAGGAGAGGTCTGCGTCAGCAAGGCCGCCAAGATCAGCGTCAAAACGGCAAAACCAATCTCAATCGTAACGACCGCTCTAAACCGTCTTTCAAGTTCAGACCCCTTCATCCCGTTCCCTGCCTTGATCTTTCGAAATGAAGGAAGAATATAAAAGCGGCTGACTGCCCCCAGGGAAAGGACAATTCCGACCAGGAGCAGTTTCGAAAGGAGGACCTTGCCGTAAGGGACGTTAAGCGGGTTCCGCCAACCGAGATAGCCCACCGCGTTGATCATACCGGTCGTGAGGATCGTCATAACACAGAGTACAGCCCACCTTGAAAAAACTGTGAGAATCTTTTCTAAAAAGGCCTTTAATCGTTCAGGCTCCAGCAAGCGGGCACTCTTTTCGACGATCCACCTTAAGGGGAAAAGCCCCCCGATCCAGATCACAACTGAGCTGAAGTGCAACCAATCTGAGGGAATAATCCCAAAGAAAGGATTTCGGCTGACGGCATGTCCTGAAAGACTGCCAGTCAAACACAGGGATAAACCCAAGACGAGGAGAAGGGTCGGTTGCGCCTCCAGGCGAAATTTTGTCACCACAAAGAGGGTAAACAATAAGCTTAGCTTGATGATCCAGATCAACCCAAAATGGGTTCGTTGCAGAACGAGGGGGAGGACCGGCATAATCTCGGAGAGAGATGAGCCACTCATCATCTCCGCTTGATGAACCAGGGTCAGGAAATGAAGAATAAAGAGATAGACAAGCGCAAAGCTTATGACGCGCTCTGTATGGAAAAACTCCGCTTCTTCCAGGAGGGTCCGTTTTTCGTCATCCCGCAGGATTTGTATTGAGGGAAGAAAGATGAGCCGCCGGAAGACAATTGATCCCACAAGTACGACAACCCCAATGATATCCAGCCACCGGAAAAGGACCATCCGGCCTAGGTGTAGATCGATCCCTTGCAGTATACCCCCTTCTATCAATCTTCTATCAATGTATTCGGAAACCCTTCAGCACACCCATCTTTTGCTCCGCGAGACCCATTCCTTCATGGCGGCGTTGCTATGGTACTCAAATCCTCACGACGAGAACACAGTCGCTCCGGTAAGCCGCTCCTCGCGCCTTGCCCTGAAGGAATGGGTCTCGCGAAGCCAATATCCAGGCGTGCTGAAGAGTTACCTTATCCGAAAGGAGAAATCTCCTTCAGATCGATGCCCATCCTTGGCAACCACCGTCCAGCGAACCTGGTATAAGCCAGCCGCCAATTGTTGGAGAGGGAGAGACAAGAGGGTGGGATCATTTAAAACCACTTTCCCCTTCCCTTGGTCGATGCGGTCCCCTTCAGCGTCAAAAAGCTTCATCTCGCTGAAAACAGCTTCCAGAGGGCCATCGAACCAAATCCTGACCAAGGTCGGGGGTTCGTTGATCTCAGAACCGACTTTCGGGTCTGAACGAACCGGGAACACATGGCCCCAGGCCCCTATCGTGAAAATAAGCCCCAAAGAAAGTGAAAGAAGAAACCTTTTTACAATCACACGGGTTAATAACATTTACTGTTCTTCACAATAGGCCCCTAAAAAAGCGGGTCTTTAAATTGTTTCGGGAAAAAATCATCGAGATAAAGACTGATGATCCCTGTCACACCGGTATCCACCTCATCGCGGGCCGCTTCATTCATTGGGATCACTGCTGCTACACCAATCTGGGAAGATTGTCCCACCCACATCAATCCCGGCATCGCAAAGGCCTCCCGCTGTCCAAAACCCGGCCCATTCAAAACCCGCTCAGAGGTGAACTCCACCATGGGGAAGAGACGGCTGAACGGAGCCGGAATCCCGACATCCTTCACAAACTGCTGGAGGTAGGGGATGCTGTAATACAACGCAAAACCATACGAGAGGGTATTGGAGATCTTGGCCGAATCGCTGTCTATAGGATGATGAATGACAAAATCTCCCTGGAGCATGAAGGGGCGGAGATACTTCGCCCCTTCATGGAGGTCTCCAAAACCCTTCCCATAGAAAACACCCGTTCCGAACGAATTAAAGTCATTTTCCTTGACGTCGTCATTCCCGAGTGAAGTCTCTCCCGTCAATGCAACGGTGAAGATCCATTCCCGCTTTGGGTTTATATAGGCCACATATTTTAAAACCGCCTCAAGATTACTAAAACCGGTCAGATCGGGTCCAGACCCGAGGTTCCGGCTGACCCATTCTCCCTCGATCTCAAGTCCGAGGTTCTCGGTCAATCGGAAGGTAAAGGATGAACCAATTTCAAGTTCTTCCTCTTCTTCTCCCCGCACAAAAGTTGGAACAATCAGATCAAGTTCGCTGAAGATATTTGCATCTTCCACCGCGATCGGTTCGACAAAAAGACGTTTTCCGACAAGGCCGTGCCCAAAAGCGGTGTGGGGTAGGACGACAAGGGAAAACATCCAAAGACTGAACACGGTAGATATCAGTAAAAAAGAACGCAGCATCGGGCTTTTCCTTTCTAGGTTGACCGACAAGATTTTCTTTGAAGCCATATTGAACATACAGAAAATTATACAAAATCCTTATTAAAAGATCAAACCCATATATCCCCAGCTTATACCGACAACAAACCAGAGAGGATCGATAACTAATCTAGAAAGACCCGAGGATAGAAAGACTTTTGGCGAAAAATGTTGCTGTCTCCTGTTTGTTATGATAGGTTTCGACCGTCACTTTTGAGGGAGCTTGCATCCCGTTTTAAAATACGTTGTAAGGAGGTTCAAAAATGAAGCGATTTCTTATTGTAATAACAGCAACGCTCCTCTTCTTTCAGGCCAGCGCCCATGCGGCACCCATCGGGGTTCCCGGTGCCACCGTCGGGACAAATAATTCCAGGGTCACTGCCGAGATCAACATTCTCTCTGACCGGGACCTGAATGTCCCCCCCGGCACGACGACTGGCACGGAAATTGAGAACAGGCAATTGATCCTGAAGGGGGAAGTGGGATTGAATAAGCGGGTCGATCTCAATGTCCGTTTCGGTTTCGGAACTTTTGAAGTGTCTCCCGGGATTAACGAGATTAATACCGACAACGGCCCTCTTTTCGGTATCGGGTTCAAGGCCACATGGGCCGAGCTTCCTGATTCAAATATAAAGATCGGGACCGTTGTTCAAACGCTCCGGATAAGGGGTGAGCAAGACGGTGGGACAGGAGTAGGGCCAGGAGATATAGACGGAACACGCCACTCCTACACCGAATATGACTTGGCAATCGGCGCATATTATGCACCTTCAAAAGACCGCGCTCAGAAAAAGAAAGAACTCATGTTGCTCCCTTATGGCGGAGTGGTCTGGTCCGGGGTGGACATTGATGGTGTAGCTCGAGAGGATAAAACTTTCGGTATCTTTTTCGGAACAGTGATAAAAACGGGCGGGAAGGTGCAATATGGAGTCGAACTTCGAATTCCTGATCAGACCGCACTCTCGTTCAGTGCATCCTATCGTTTCTAGACTCATTTCATTCTCAATGACCCGGGATCTTTCGCAGATCTTGGGTCATTGATCCGGTTTGAGATTGAAGAACCCCGCAATAAAACAACGGGAAGTCTTCGACCTGAGAAGTAAAATACCCCTCTAATAGATACTCTCTCGCTAAGCCCCCAGAAGGATGGGGATTGCACTCGCTATGCGTGGTCATTGGGCTTTGCAGATGGGAAAATCTAGTTCAGATTTGGGTCGGGTGGCATCGAGGCATAAAAGGCCCAGTTTGGGCCTAGTCGACGCATCATCTGGGGCCAGAGCTCAGTGGGATCTGCGTCAAAAATCAAGGTCGAATCAGACGAGATTACGCTCCAAGCCCCGGATTGAATCTCGGACTCCAATTGTCCAGGACCCCAGCCGCCATATCCCAGATAGCATCGAACCTCTCCTTCCGGGCCCAATACGCCAGGGACCTTTAATGCATCAATGTTTTTTGCAACAAATACCCCATCAACAACAGCGTGGTTCTCGTAGTCCTCCTCCCCACGACAGAGAATCAACATCCCGTTCTTCGCGATAGGTCCTCCTGCGTAAATAAAATCTGTCCCGCTCACACTCGGGAAATCATCAATGAGTGTGGAAACCGCGATCTCTGTCGGCCGGTTCATGATGACACCCAGTGACCCTTCTTCTCCATGCTCACAAATCAAGACAACCGTCTGACGAAAATTCGGGTCGTTCAACAGCGGCATCGCAATCAGCAATTTTCCTTTTGAGATCTCAGAACCTTGCACAGGCTTCATCGAACTTTCCTCTTAAAGATATGACTGACAACCCTCTCTTATTATTCTAACCGGTCAAAAGAGATCTGACAAGGGCAAAACATTGAACAAGGAATAGAACCGGGCACAATAGACTGAAGAACCTATTTTTAGAAAGAAGGGGTTGTGGTCGCTCCACGATTCATCTGTAGGGAAATCAAGGAGAACTCTCTTTGTGTCTGCAATACGGACAAACGCGCCACTCCGGCTGGGTCAGTTTTCCACAGGAGGAGCAGACATAAGGTGAGGGGGATTCACAATGAGGGCAAACCAGGAAATCGACCCGTATCGGCCTGTCACATTTTGAACAGATACTCTTAAAGACCTCTTCAGAATCAACAACACGGAGGACCTCATCCATAACGGTAATACCCGCTTTCACTTTCTCAATGCCGTCTTCCTCCATTGAAGTCATCCCCAAAACCACTCCCGCAGATCGAAGTTCCTGATCCGTCACGCCGGAAGAAATCAGTTCCTTGACCTTGCTTGAAAGGGTTAATATCTCAAAAATCCCAACACGACCTGAGAAACCGGAATAATTACAGGCATTACACCCTTCTCCCTGCTTGGCGGGACCCACCGGGAACACTCCGGACGAATGAGAGTGATCTTCTAGAGAAGGGGGGGGGGAAGGCAAATCAGATTGAGGCAACTCAACCTTGCACCGTAAGCAGAGTTTACGGATGAGACGTTGTCCGATGATACCGATGACTGCAGATGAGACAAGGTATCTGGGAATCCCGATATCAATCAGACGCGTAATCGTAGCGGTCGCATCGTTGGTATGAATCGTCGAAAGGACAAGATGGCCCGTCATGGCTGCTCGAAAGGCAATCTCAGCCGTTTCCAAATCCCTGATCTCACCCACAAAAATAATATTCGGATCCTGTCGCAAAATAGACCGCAGAGCCGACGCAAAGGTAAGCCCGATGTCAGGGTTTATCTGGACCTGGTTAACCCCCTCGATCGTATATTCGACCGGATCCTCCACAGTGGTCAGGTTGCTGACTTCTGAGCGCAACTCATTGATAATGGCATACAGTGTGGTTGTTTTTCCGCTGCCCGTGGGGCCGGTCACCAGGATCATTCCCTTCTTTTTCTTGACCATTCTCCGCACGGCCTGGACATCTTTTTCGAGAAAACCTACTTTTTCAATCTCGATCACCAGCTTTGATTGATCCAATATACGCAGAACCATCTTCTCCCCATGGTGCGTTGGAAGTGCTGAAACCCGCAAATCAACCTTACGGTTTTGAGCATACACCCGAACAGCCCCATCCTGGGGAAGACGCCGTTCAGAAATGTCGAGCTTGGCCAATATCTTTATTCTGGAGACCAAGGGACTTTGGACCCATTTTGGAAGTCGCATATCATCTTTGAGAAGTCCATCGATTCTGAACCGGACTTTGCATTCTTTCTGTCCGGGTTCAATATGAATATCACTGGCACGCATCTTGATCGCCTTACTTAAGATAAGATTTACCAATTGAATCACCGGGGCTAGGCGGCTTCGCTCTTCAAGAGAACGGGTCTCCGCGTTAAGAAGATCAGCCTCGGCCAACTCGGGAATAACCTCAACTGATCCGGTGTCAAAATCTTTTGCAGAGGCCTGCACGATCTTTTCCACGGACATGTCGATTCGATAGCTGTCCTCTATTGTCGCAAGTACTTCTTTTCGGGTTGCAACAAGAGGATGAATGGCCATGCCGGCATGGAAACGGAGGTCATTTATCGATTCATAATCGAGCGGATCGACCATAGCGACCATTAGTTCCTTATTGTCAATTTTTAAGGGCACGGCAAGATGGCGTCTGGCAAGCTGCTCAGGGATCAGCATGAAAATCTCAGGATCGACCTCCATCGAAGTTGGTCTTATATAACGCATTCCAATTAAAGGAGCGAGTGTTTGTGCGAGTTGTTCTTCGGAAATCATTTTCAACTCAATCAGCGTTTCCCCTAATCGCTTGCGGCTCTTTTTTTGCTCCTGAAGGGCACGATTCAGCTGATGCGCTGATAAAAATCCTCCTTCAATAAGAAGTTCGCCCAGTTTTTTTCTTCCGACCACATTCTTTGGTTTGCTTATCGCCTTTTCCATTTTATCCTTCTACAGAAGAGAACCTCCTTTTGGAGGAAATAGAAGCCTTACAAGCCATCAGAATTTATTTTATCTGATACCATCCCAGTGTCAAGTCGTTTACGAAAAACACGGTTCTTATCCTCTCAACTCTGCCAGGATCTTGTTGACATATTCCTGTATTTCGACCAATAAATCAGGATGGTTCGCCTCAAATCGCAATACCAGCGCCGGTTGGGTATTTGATGCGCGGATTAAGCCCCATCCCCCTTCAAACAGAATACGTATGCCATCAATTTCTATCGTTTTGTGCTTTTTAGAGAAAAATCCCCGGCATCGCTCAACGATCTCAAATTTCTGGTCATCAGGACAATCAATGCGAATTTCAGGCGTGACGCAGGTCCGCGGAAGATCGACAAAGTATGATGAAAGCGGCCGCCTATACCTGCAAAGAATCTCTACAAGCCGACATCCAGCGTAAATCGCGTCATCATATCCAAAATACCGATCGCTGAAGAAAATATGACCACTCATCTCCCCTGCCAGCAAAGCCCCTGTCTCCTTCATCTTGGCCTTTATAAGAGAGTGACCCGTCTTCCACATAATCGCATTCCCACCCATGCGGGTGACTTCGTCATACAATACCTGAGAGGCCTTTACCTCAGAGATAACGATTGCTCCGGGCGATTCTTTTAAAATCTCCGTGGCAAACAGGAGTGTGAGGCGATCCCCCCAGATGATCTCCCCTTTTTCATCAACGACGCCAAGGCGGTCTCCATCTCCATCAAATGCAATCCCGGCATCGGCCCCCACTCTTCGGACCTCAGCAATCATGTCAGCCAGGTTTTCAGGGACTGTCGGGTCGGGATGATGATTCGGGAAACGGCCATCCGGCTCACAGTAAAGAGGAATGACTTCACAGCCCAATTTTTTGAATATTTCAGGGGCAACCAAGGAGGCGGCCGCGTTTCCACAATCAATCACGATCTTTTTTGAAAACGATGCTCCAAATTGCGCCACAAAGTAATGAACATAGGAGGACATAAATCCTTCCAGCATCACGAGCGTCCCCTTCCCCTCCTCATAATCTTCACGCTCAATCAGGGTTCGGACCTCTTGTATTTCATCGCCAAAAAGGGAATGCCTTCCGCGGCAGAGCTTAAAACCGTTGAACTCTGCCGGATTATGGCTGGCGGTAATCATGACCCCCCCCTCGACCTCCAACTGGAAGAGTGAGAAATAAAGAACCGGGGTCGGACACTTTCCGATATCAACAACATGAAGGCCGGTTGAGAGAAGACCGGAGAGAAGGGCAGATCGCAATGAAGGACTGCTTAAGCGGATATCATAACCGAGAGCGATCTTTTTTCTCCCATCTCGTCGCATCAAGGTCCCAAACGATTTTCCAATCGCCTCGGCCATCCCCTCCGTTAATTCTTTTCCATATACCCCACGGATATCGTATTCTCTGAAGAGAGACATAGAATATTTCCTCTCCTTAACACCGCCAAGCGGTAAAAAGCGACAAACGCTTAAAGCGTTAAAGTCGTTAGAACGATTTGAATGACCATCAAATTATACACAATACATATTTAGAGTGTGGGAACTTTCCTTCGGGACAAAAACAAAATTAAAAAGTGCTTTCTCATGTATCGATTTACGGAAAGTTTCATATTTAGCAATAGGAACAAACCCCCGTTGATAAAAGAAGAAGCCATCGTATTCCAGATCCCTTAAATAAGAAAACACATCACACTTTGGATTCCGAACATCAAAACACTCGAAGAGCAAGTCGGGGCGATCTTGTTGTAGTATCCGTTTTCCACCTTGGAATACGTCATATTCATGCCCTTCTACATCGCATTTGATAAACCTTATGGGTCGGGCCGGATGATTGTGGAAATAGTCATCTAGTGTCGTTACTCTGATTTCAAGTAAATCTTTATCCTCATTTGGAGATCCCTCCAGGCTTGCGCCCCCCCAGTGGTTCTTGGGGCGGACCAACACACGCTCTCCAGCGACAGACGACAAACCCAATTTGGCTACTTCTATTTGTTTGAGGTCAAAAACCTTTTTGACTTGGTTCAAATATATATCGAGCTCTGGTTGCGGCTCAAAAGAAATAACAAAACCTTGAGGCCCTACTTTTTTATTCATCCAATAACTATAGACCCCGCGGTTCGCACCGATGTCCACAGCAGTCTTTCCTGTTAACTCACGGCTGAGGAGAAAGGATACGCCAAATTTTTCACCGCGCAATCGATAACGCCATACACGATGGAGAAAGTGTATCCTTTCAAAAATATTCATGAACACCCTCCCAAAACTTCTTCATTTTGTAAAGCTCACCAGAACTGGAGCAGTCAAAAGTCGAAATTTTCGGCTTCTTGCCGATTACGATATTCAACCGGCGTTAAATCTTCAAGTGATGAATGTGGCCTGAAGTTATTATATTCTCCCCGACGCTGCCTGATCCAGTAATTGTTTTTTTCCAGTCTTGAATTTGATTCTGGTGGACATCAAACTGGTCTGAAAACTCCGCTAACGTCTTGTCGCCTTTAATTGCCGCCAGGGTCCACTACTCATCGTCCCTTTGGCCGCAATGACCTTTTAAGTTTTTTTTCAAATTGAAGAACTTATACAAGGGGTAATTAAAAAAAAGCCGAGTGAAGCTGTAATATTTATTGATTCTTTCAATAGCCATTTCTTTAGAAATTTTGTGTTGTCTTTTATAAAGCTTCCAGAAACCATAGGCATTAAGGTAAAGCATATACTCCTTCTCTAACCTGGATAGCTTTATGTAAGGTTTACTTAAATAGTCTTCGAAGAGTAGCGATGAATCATCTATATCTAGATAATTATTAATATTAATTTTGGTCTGTTGACACTCATGCACTCTAAAAGAACACAACGGCTCATCGATGTAATAAAAATTCCCTTGCTCTAAAATGTGAAACCACATTTC
>DUAG01000051.1 GCA_012960925.1 Candidatus Manganitrophaceae bacterium | reverse complement strand
ACCTCCCAGATGAGGACTCCTAGCTCCGCGTTCTGGTAGGATCCTCTGTCATAGGGAGCCGTGACAGCTCCCGGGAGCATTATGCGTCGTGTAATTTGATCCGTTGTCCCTTGAATCTCCTTCAGCTGGATGCTGATGGTGGTGGTCTCGTAACTATGCTCATAGGTGCGCCCATGCCTTTCAATCTGGGCCACCTCCTGGCATTGGTGATTAGCGTCTAATCCTCCATAAGAGTAGAATTCATGGCGGACGTCTTTTCCCACTGTGGTCGCAATTTGCTGACCTTCAAAGATCAACTCTTGGTCCCTCCAGGTGGTTTGGCAACGGGCTGTGGAGAGGAAGACATCCGCTTCCATCTCACTGTACACGTTGTCCAAGTAGTGTAACGAATCGAAGTAGTGGCCGTGTTGTTTGAGTGGTGAGGCGAGTCTAGTCTGGTTACACTTGGATATCAAGCGAGTGACCTTAACTCGGCATTGCCGCACCGTTACGGGCTGATGGGTTTCCGTGGTCAGTACCAAGACTTCCTGGTCCTTCCCTTCAGGGGTTTCCCTAGGAATCTCGGTGCAATCCCCAGGTCCATTCAGGTCCAATGCGGCAAATGTCGTGCGCGGATCACTGCAGTCGTATGCAGTGAGGGCTGTTGTGTGGACGGCAAGGGCCACTAGAAGGATGGCCACCCGTCCCACAGCAAGAGCCATTTTGCTTCGCTGATTTTTACGGTCAGATCTGAAATGTTAATCTTTATGTGGGTTCCGCCAGGCTATTTCTCCTGACGGTTCTCCTCCTTTCCACCCCTTTTGTTATGCTGTTGATTTAGAATGGCCTTGTGTTGTTGTCAACAACTTTTGCGAGGGGAATTTCACTATTTCCTTCTTTTCATAGTGTGATTGGCGGACCAGTTTCCCCCTCCTTTCTGAGGGTGCAAGGAGTGTATCTACATTTCTCCCTTGTACCGAGCGCCACCTACCCGCCCACGTACTAGGTCCCGGCGGCCCCTCGTTCCCCATTTTGGACTCGTCCATTTGGGTCCCGCTGGTAGTCCCACCTGGGTCCCTTTATTTTTCTCCCAACCCCTTCCTTTAACCTGGCCTTAATCTTTTTCTTTAGATGAACATTTCTGCTCCATGAGGAGGATCAATTATAACCTGCTGCATCGAGGTCTGACTGGAGCAGGCTCTGTTGTTGTTGGATTTGATCATTTATTTTAACTCATGTTTTCATCGTGAAATTTAAAAAGATTCTGATCTTGTGAACTCGAACCCTCCACTGGTTATTCGCCCAACTCCTGGTCTGTCCCTGATGAGCTGTTGGAAGCTTCACAGGGAGGATGTGCCCCCTTGGGCACGTCTCGAAGGTGTCGGTTGAGATGGCCCTTGCGATGGTATGAGTTGTTGCACCATTGGCATTTAAATGTCTTCTCCACTCCCGTGTGTAAGACATAGTGCCGTTTCAATGTCATTGCCCACATGAAAGTCTTGTGACATCCTGGCCATGAGCAGGGGTAATCCCCTTTTGGATGCGCCTTTTGTTGGTGATGTTTTCTGGACAACTTTGTTAAATAGGTCTTGTGACACCCCTCTTGCGGGCAGTCATAAAAGGTTGGAATGATAGGATGGAACCTCCTTTTATGTCTGGAGAGGGATGACTTCCACTTATAGGCCTCGTTGCATCCTGATGCTTTACATTTATAATGTCCTGGGAGATTCCAGGATGATGGTGGCAACAGGTCTTTGGGCTCTTTCTTCTTTTTGGGCTCTTTCTTCTTTTTATCTTCCCTGGCCTTGGCAGCTTCCATACGGGCCATGGCCCTGCTTAGGCTTCGGGTGTATACGGCCCTGATTGCGGTCTCCTTCTCCCCCTTGCTCCGGCCCATAATGATCCGTGGTCGCAGCGGGGACGTGTCCAGACCCGTCCACTTGTCCATGTTCTTGTTGGTCTTGCTAGGAATTTGTTGCCGGGACTCTTGAGCCACTTTTCTCTTTCGAGATTCTTGAAGTACTTTTTGTCTTCGGGATTCCTGAGCCATTTTTCGCATAGCTGCTTCCTCTTCCGCTGGTGTGGCCCAATCCCAAGGCCAGAACCCCTCCTTGAGAATGGGCATCTGAACGATGGTGGTGGTTGGATTTCCCAAGATGTCTCCAACCCATTTTCGTGGGTAACCCCACTCGTCAACTTTTTCCGTTTTCACTTGTTGCAGTTGAAGGTCTATGGTGATGCCACCTTTTCCTTGACCATTGTCCTTGATGATGATGATTTCAGGCTCCGTTTCCTGGATCTTCTTCACCTCCTTTACGGCCCCTGCATCCATGGCTTGGATCGCCTCCACAGTGCTGGTGGTATTGACCAGGGGATGAGTAAATTCCAGGGAATCTGTTTCTTCAATGATGACCTCGGGTTCCAAGCCCTGGACCAGATCGGGGTCTCTTTCTTCCCCTTCGTTGCCATCTAGGTCCATGATGAGCGTGTCAGGATCAAGATCGGAATCCTCCCCGCTCTCGTCTGGTTCGGGTTTGATGGTAACTTCGGTGTGTAAGGTTCCATGATTTGTTTTTTCTGGGAGACTGCTATCTCCCCTGGAGATTTCTTCTTCTTCCTGGTT
>DUAG01000050.1 GCA_012960925.1 Candidatus Manganitrophaceae bacterium | reverse complement strand
TCGAAGGAGTTCCATTTAAAGATGGGATTGAGATCAATAAATCAGATCAGGTCGCCGCTTAATGAAGATCTCATACACCAGATTTGACAATAACTCCCTATTTTTAAGAAAGACAGTTATCGTGGCTAACCAGAACCCTAGAAATATGGTTATACAAAGCTTCCAGTTCTCTCTCCAGTCTAAAATTTTTTGTACTGCTTTCTGCCAAGGCGAGGTCTCCAAGCACCTCTTGAAGCTCCTCTTTTGAATACAAACCAACAAAATGGCTCAGATTGGAATCTCTCCCCAACCTGGAAACGAGGTCAGCCTGGCTAAAGTTTTGTCTGGCCAGCAAATCCCTATCACGTGCCCGAACCTTCAACGTAATTATATCTGAAGTTTCAATCTTAAATTGTGCCATTTCCATCTCACCCTCTTAACATGTATTTCCTCACAAGCCTTATCTTCACGATAGCCTCCTGAGGATCAAGGTTCCTTAACTCACTCACGAAAAATGGGACGCAATACTTTATGACCTTCTAATATGAAGTCTCGTACTTGAATGCAGACAAAATATCTCTTTATCAACATTGTTCTCTATCCAAAAGCAAATTCCTTGCCTTTTTTATAACTAATTGATTTAAATAAATAATTTCATACCAGCCCTGTGAAATATTTAATATTTACCCAATATACGGGGAATAACCGGCATTCTTCATGGCAGAGAGAGGAGAAGAGGGAAGGGAATCTAAATATAAAATATAGTAATTTCAATTAGATAGATATGATACCGCACTATAAGAAACCCTTTTTTTAGAAGATATCCAGATGATGGTTTTCCGTCACCCTTTAAAAAAGGTGAAAAAGCACCTAAAAAGGATCGAAGGGGCTATTTCCCCTCCTATCTGGCGACCTCGACAATCATTTCCAGTTCAACCGGGGCGTCGAGTGGGAGGTTGGCAGCACCGAGGGCCAGGCGGGCATGGCGGCCAATACTGCCAAAGATCTCAATAAGCAGTTCTGAAGCCGCATTTGCAACAATAGATTGTTCTGTGAAGCCTTCGGCGGAGGCCACATGTGCGGAAAGCCGCACGATTTGCGTGACCTGATTCAGAGAACCGCATTCGGCCCGAATGACGGCCAGTGCGTTGAGCAGAGCAATACGGGCCGCTTCCTCACCCTGTTCCAGCGTTAGAACCTTCCCGATCTTTCCGGTAAAAGGAAGCTTTCCCTCTACCAGAGGAATCATCCCGGACAAGAAGAGGAGATTCCCGCTTCGAATGGCCGGAACATAAGTGGCCACCGGGTGCGGTGCCGGGGGAAGGATCAGGCCGAGAGAGTTCAGTTTTTCTTCTGCATGCATTTTATTGGTCCACCAGCGGGAAAAAGCTCTCCCCAAACGGAAGAGGGTCCACCTGAAAGAACTCCGCCAGGGTTTGGCCCAAATCGGCAAAACTCCTTCGCGTTCCCACATCCTTGCCCAATCCACGCGCTCTTTGATGAATCAGGAGCGGGACATATTCCCGCGTATGATCCGTCCCCGGAAAAAGCGGGTCGTTCCCATGATCTGCCGTCACAATCAGCCAATCGTCTTTACGCATCTTTGATGTAATCTCCGGGAGTCGCTGGTCAAACACACGCAAGGCATCGGCATAGCCCTGGGGGTCATTCCGGTGCCCATAAAGCATATCAAAATCGACCAGATTGGTGAAAATCAACCCAGAATCGATCCGCTCCAGAGAACGAATCGTCTGGTCAATACCTTCCTCGTTTCCATGGCTATGAATCACCTCAGTGATCCCCTTCCCGGAAAAAATATCCTCAATTTTTCCAATTCCAACAACGGGAATCGCCTGTTCTTTCAGTCGGTCCAGAAGGGTTACTGAAGAGGGTGGCAGGGCAAAATCACGGCGACGGATTGTCCGTTTAAGAGTCCCCGGTTCTCCCATAAAAGGCCTGGCGATGACCCGTGCCACATGATGCGGCGGACTTAAAAGCTTTCGTGCCATTTTACAGATATCATAGAGGTCCATCGGCGAGATGATGGCCTCATGTGCGGCAACCTGAAAGACGGAATCTGCCGAGGTATAAACAATCGGCGAACCGGTTTTTAAATGATGCGTACCAAGCCTTTCAATAATTTCCGTTCCGGATGCAACACAATTTCCCAGGATTTTTTTTCCAATGGCACCCTCAAAGGGGGCAATGATTTCGAGAGGGAAACCCTTTGGATAGGTCGGAAAGGGGATTTGGGTCACCACCCCCATCATTTCCCAATGTCCGACGATCGTATCCTTTCCCGCCGAGCATTCCACCATGCGTCCAAAACACCCGCTTGGATTGTGAACCGGCGTGATTCCCCGGAAAGCACCCAGGCGTCCCAGTCCCATTTGCTCCAGCCTCGGAAGGTCAATCTCTCCCACGGAGTCGGCAATATGACCGAGGGTATCACTTCCTTCGTCACCATACTTTCCAGCATCCGGAAGTGCCCCGATCCCCAGCCCGTCAAGAACAATCAGGATCACCCGACCTTTTGGGTACACAACCGACACAAGACCTCACTCTTTCTTCTCAGTTGATATTTACGGACGGCGTTGTTATGCTCCCGAATTGTTTTTGAAAAATGGTGCGTCCCGTTATTCTTTGAGACGAAATAGAGGTAATCAACATCTTCGGGATAGAGGGCCGCATATATGGAATCCCTCCCGGGACTTGCAATCGGACCAGGAGGAAGACCTTTTACTTTATAGGTGTTATAGGGCGACGCATTTCTTAAATGCTTCCTTGTCAGATTTCCATCGAAATCTGACAAGGAGAAAATAACCGTCGGATCGCTCTGAAGCCGCATCTTCTTTTTAAGACGATTATGAAATACCCCAGAGATCAGTCCCCGCTCGCTTCCAACGGCCGTTTCCTTTTCAATGATTGAAGCAAGCGTCAAAACCTCCAGTTGTGTCATGCCAATCTCATCCGCTCTGTTCTGGAATGACGTGTCATAAACGGCCTGTAACTGCCTGACCATAATCTGAATGACTTCGATGGGGGGAGTCTCTTTGACGAATTTGTAGGTTTCAGGGAAGAGGTAGCCTTCCAGGCTCTCCGCTTCAATCCCCAGCTTCTTTAATACGTTTGTATCATGAGTTGCCTCCAGAAAGGCATGTGAATTAACAAGTCCGGATTTCTCCAGGATGGCTGCGATCTCTCTCGAGGTTAAGCCCTCCGGAATAACCACCCGATGAAGAACAACCTTCCCATCTACCAGCACCTTTAGGATCTCCATCGGACGCATCGCCGTGTGGAGTTGATATTCTCCGGGCTGGATTCGCGTCTCACCTCCGGTTACTTTTCCAAGGATATTAAAATAAAAAGGCCGGGTAAGGAGACCTTTGCGGTCGAGAAGATCAATCACCGTATGGTAGGAAGCGCCCTTGGGGATCTCGACTGTTTTTTGTACGCTCGCCGAAGAAGGCGCTTCATCCAGAAATTGCACCCAATGCATCACACCAAGAAAAAGGATGGTAATAAATAGGAGCCATTTTATTCCAGGTCTCATCTTCAATCCAGCCACCCACTTGCGAAAAATGCCCCGAGTCTGCG
This sequence comes from Candidatus Manganitrophaceae bacterium, assembly GCA_012960925.1. Lineage (NCBI taxonomy): Bacteria > Pseudomonadati > Nitrospirota > Nitrospiria > Candidatus Troglogloeales > Candidatus Manganitrophaceae > Candidatus Manganitrophaceae bacterium. The sequence continues at coordinate 11,991 of DUAG01000050.1, read as the reverse complement.
ATTGTCCTCATAATATGCACTCAGGAAGAGGACCTTTCATTTTTAAACGGCGGCGAAGCCTCCCACTCATGGAATCTTGCCTCTAGATCGCTCAGGCCCTTTTCAAGCCGTTCAAAATCAGAACCGCGTGGGATCTTGATTCGGGCAGCAACCTTTTCACAAAGATCATCCATCTTTTGGCACCACTCCTTTTCTCCTTTCTCGGCAGAATCAAAAAAGGACTTTAACCGAAGTGCATCTTTATTTTGACTCTCCTCCCCCTTCTTTTCAAGTTCGGAGATGACTTCTCTGGCCTGTGTTGAAAGACCAATGCCAATTAGAGCAAGCTTTCTTGCCAAGGTAAACATCGCATGCCTCCTTCTCCCCTAATGCCCCGATTGTGGAATTAGAAACCGCAGACTCGCCTGAATATGCTGCCTTCTCGGCCAATGGTTTCCTCACCGTACAAGTTAGACCGCCTCAATCGCCCTTATGGCCTCCGGCCTTGTCTTTCAGGCGACTTATGTGGTTTGCCCCAAGATCAATCGCAGGTTTTGGGTTCCGGGTCAACCTGCCATTTTTTTAATAATTTCTATTGCCCTTTCCAGGGCCAGGTCCAGCTTTTTCACATTCTTCCCCCCCGCCTGGGCCATCTCCCGCTTTCCACCACCGGTCCCACCAATCACGCCCGCAATTTCCTTAACAATACTAGCCGCTGAAAACCGATCCGTCCAGTCTGAAGTCACCATGACGACCAGCGTCACTTTATCAGCATTGGGGGCAAGCGCACCAACAATGACAAGCCCTGACTTCAGGAGATCACGAAGATGATCCGCGTGGGCACGGACTTCCTTAATATTTGCAGGGGGAATTTTTTCTGAAAGAACCGAGAGCGATCCGATCTTGCGGACCTTCGACAAAGGATCGGGAGAATGCTTTTTCCGCTGCGACCGAAGCCGTTCTATTTCACGATCTTTCTCTTCCAATTGACCCAGAAGCCGCTCGGCCTTCTCGAGTACTTCCTCCGGACGACTCCTAAATATCGTCGCTATTTTTTGAAGGGTAAGCTCCTGATCTTTCACCCAGCGGTAGGCCTCAGGCCCGGTCAAGGCGTCAATCCGGCGAACTCCGGCAGCCACACTGCTTTCACGAATAACCTTGAAAAACCCAATCTCCCCTGTATCCCGACAATGGGTCCCTCCACAGAGTTCCCGGCTGAAATCGGCCACCTCGACAACGCGAACCTGATCGCCGTATTTTTCATCGAACAGGGCCATCGCCCCTGTTGCAATGGCCTCTTTGAGCTTCAATATACGGGTCTGAACAAGCACCGCCTCCCGAATACGTTCGTTTACCCCCTCCTCAATTCGGTCGATTTCCCGGCCCGTCAAGGAAGAGAAATGTTGGAAATCGAAGCGAAGACGATCCGGTGTAACAAGAGAACCCGCCTGTTTGACATGATCTCCGAGAACCTCCCTCAAGACTGCATGGAGAAGATGCGTCCCGGTATGGTTTCGTGCGGTATTCCGGCGAGCATCCTGATCAACGATTGCATCATACCTACCCCCGACCGTGATCTCCCCCTGGACTACTTTTCCGCGATGGAGGAAGAGATCTGGGAGGGGCTTCTTTGTCTGAGTAATCTCCACTAAAGCAGATGAGGACGCAAGCGTCCCCCGGTCCCCCACTTGGCCCCCTGACTCGGCATAAAATGGAGACGGGTTAAACATCAGCTCAACGGTCTCTCCTCCGTGTGCCGAATGAACCAACTCTCCATCTTTGAAAATGGCCAGGAGGGTAACCACCTCTTCAAGATGGTCGTAGCCTGTAAAACGTGTCTCTCCACTCTCTTCCAGAACCTGCCGGTAAAGCGGATTCTTCTTCTCCACTCCACGCGGTCCTCCATCTCCAACCCAGGAGCGCCTGGCCCGCTCTTTCTGACTCTCCATCGCCTTATGGAAACCGCCTCTATCGAGAGCCATTTCCGCCTCCTCAGCAATCTCTTCGGCAATATCAAGAGGGAAACCATAAGTGTCGTATAACCTGAACAGTTCCTCCCCCGGGAGGACCGTGGCCCCTTTAAGTTTCAAGCGCTGAATGAGTTCTTCGATCAACTGGACGCCCTGATTCAGGGTGTGGATGAATCGCTCTTCCTCGCCCAGGACAATACGATTGATCCGTCTACGATTTTGGACCAGTTCCGGATAGGCCTCCTGCATCAAGGTGATGACATCCCCAGTCAGTGTAAAAAGAAAGGGATCATGGAATCCAAGCTTCTTCCCAAAACGGGCCGCCCGACGAAGAATCCGCCGAAGGACATAGCCCCTTCCCTCATTCGACGGCACCACACCATCACTTGTAAGAAAAGTAATCGCGCGAAGATGATCGGCAATCACCCGTCCCGACATCGAATCCCTTATTTCATCTTCCGGGCAATTTGCACTTTTCGCAATCGCAGAAAAAAGCGGTTTAAAAAGATCGGTATCGTAATTACTCAGAACGCCTTGACTGACCGCCGTGAGCCTTTCGAGCCCCATACCCGTGTCTATACTCGGTTTCGGGAGGGAAATAAGCTTCCCATCAGACCCCCGACTATACTGCATAAAAACAAGATTCCAAATTTCAAGGTAGCGGTCGCAATCACATTGACCAATGCCGGGACAATCCGGATGGACGGCAGCCCCTTGATCAAACATCACCTCGGAACAGGGACCGCATGGCCCGACATCGCCCATCTGCCAAAAATTATCTTTCTCACCCAGGCGGATGATCCGGTCAGAGGGAATCATCTTTTTCCAGAGGGCCGCTGCCTCATCATCCTCATGGAAAACCGTTACCCAGAGAGAGGATGGGTCAAGCTGGTATCCCTCGGTCAGAAGTTCCCAGGCATAGGCAATGGCGTCTTCCTTAAAATAGTCTCCAAAAGAAAAATTGCCGAGCATCTCAAAGAAAGTGTGGTGCCGTGCCGTCTGACCAACATTTTCCAGGTCGTTATGCTTCCCCCCTGCACGCATACATTTTTGGGATGAAACTGCACGGGAGTAAGGGCGTCGCTCCTCTCCCAGAAAGGTCGATTTAAACTGGACCATGCCGGCATTGGTAAACAGAAGCGTCGGATCATTTGAAGGAACGAGCGGAGAACTCGAGACCTGCTTGTGACCATGGCTTGAAAAATAACGTATAAATTTAGAACGTACTTCTGCTGCGTTCATCACCTGTTTCCTGGATAACCGCTGTTTCGAAAGACGGTTAAAATACTTTCCGCACTAAAACCTTTCCGCTGTAAAAACGAAAATGCCTTACGGCGCAAACCGAGATTCTGAAGCTTACTCAACTCTTTATACCGTTTCAAAAGCGCCCTCCGCGCCACGCGAACCGGATCCCATTCCCCGGAAAGGCCCTCAAGAAGCCGTGCAACTTCCGGAGGGGAAAAACCCTTTTCCTTGAGCTCAACTTTCAGACGGAAGGGGCCAAGATATCGGTTCTCTACCTGATATCGCATCCATTGCTCAGCAAAACGTTCGTCATCCAGCACCCCAACCGCTTTGAGGTTGGAGACAACAACCGAAACAACCTCCTCGGAAAATCCCTTCTCCCTTAACTTTACAGCAATCTCATGGGAAGTTCGATCCCGATAAGAAAGCATCCGATAGGCCTTCTCTTTGGCTGAAGAATACAAGCGGTCTTCTTTCCCCTTACCATTCAGGGAAGAACTTGCCTTTTCCCTCACTTTCAAGAAAACTTCATCACAGGGAGCGGAAGAACCCGATCTGGAAGGGCTTCTCTGAACCGCTCCATCAAAACCGGTCGACGTCAAACTTCGCACTTCCGTCCTCCTTGTCCTGCGACGCTTCCCAACTTTCACTCGTTGACTGGATGCCCTTCATCTTCAGCGTAAAATCGTCCGGACTCTGTGCCCATTTCATCGCCTCTTCATAGCTCACCAGATTCTTTTTAACAAGATCATACAAGGACTGATCAAAGGTCTGCATTCCATACTGGGATGCTCCCGCGGAAATAATATCGCGAATATGCCGCGTCTTTTCCGGATCAATAATAGCCTCACGAACGGTTTGCGTCACAACCATAATTTCAGCGGCGGGGACGCGGCCTTCCCGATCTGAACGGGGCACCAGACGAAGCGAGACGATCCCATGTAAAACAGCCGCAAGTTGCGCCCGCGCCTGTTTCTGTTGGTAAGGGGGAAAGACAGAGATGATCCGGCCGATTGTTTCAGTGGCATCGACCGTATGGAGTGTACTCATTACCAGGTGACCGGTCTCGGCAGCCATCAGTGCAGTCGAGATTGTTTCAAAATCCCTCATTTCCCCAACCATAATCACATCTGGATCCTGACGAAGCGCATAACGAAGCGCACTGCTGAACGATTCGGTATCATATCCGATCTCTCTCTGGCTGACGATTCCTTTCCTATCTCTATGGAGAAACTCGATGGGATCCTCAATGGTAATAATATTTGCAGTACGGTTCTGATTCACATGGTCAATCATGGATGCCAGGGTGGTTGATTTTCCACTGCCAGTGGTCCCGGTGACCAGAATCAGGCCCCGGCGTTCCATCGCCAGTTTTTCAATAACCAGAGGGAGAAGGAGATCCGCTATTGACAAGGTCTTCATGGGAATAACCCGGAAGACCATCCCGACCGTCCCCCGCTGTTGAAAGACGTTCACACGAAATCTGCCAAGACCCAGTCCGCTGTAGGCCATATCAAGCTCCCGGTGCTTTTTAAATTTTTCCTTCTCAGCCGCATTCATAATTGAAAACGCCAGGCCAACAACCTCTTCCTGCTTGAGCTTCATGGAAACATTAAGGGGACTCAGTTCGCCGTTGATCCGGACCATCGGCGGAACCCCGACCTTGATGTGAAGATCGGAAGCGCCTTTTCCTATGGCCGCTTTTAATAACTCGCCAATCTTCATTGCGCTTCCCCCTTCATTTCGTTGTGATCATCCATTACTAGAGTTCCTATCGCTTACCCTTTTCTCTCCCGACCGAAGGGGAACTTCCAGGTAACGTTTTTTCCGTCACCGCCGCAGATGCAGGCCCAAAATCCTTGAGTATTTCCTTCTCGATAGACGCCGCCATCGCGGGGTTTTCTCTGAGGTAATTCACGGAGTTGTCCCGCCCCTGGCCGATTCGTTCTCCCTTGTAAGAGTACCAGGCACCACTTCTCTCAACAATCTTATTCTCAACCCCGATGTCCAGCAATTCTCCTGTTCTGGAAATCCCGACATTAAAAAGAATGTCAAACTCCGCCTTTCGAAATGGGGGCGCTAACTTATTTTTAACAACCTTGACGCGGACACGGTTTCCAATAACGGTCTGCCCATCCTTAATTGCCTCGATGCGTCGAATATCGAGCCGGACGGAGGCATAAAACTTCAGGGCGTTTCCTCCAGTCGTGGTCTCCGGATTGCCGAACATGACACCAATTTTCATTCGAATCTGATTGATAAATATGATACAGGTCCGCGACTTTGAAATCGCCGCCGTCAGTTTCCGTAAGGCCTGAGACATCAGACGGGCCTGCAAGCCCATGTGCGAATCACCCATCTCTCCCTCAATCTCCGCACGCGGGACCAGGGCTGCCACCGAATCAATCACAATGACATCAAGCGCACCACTGCGAACCAGGGTCTCGGCGATCTCCAAGGCCTGCTCACCGGTATCCGGCTGAGAAATAAGGAGATCATCGCTCTTTACTCCCAGGCGTTGCGCGTATTGGAGATCGAGTGCATGTTCGGCATCGATGAATCCCGCAGTCCCTCCGGTCTTTTGCACCTCAGCAATGGCATGAAGGGAAAGCGTGGTCTTACCCGAGGATTCCGGTCCATAGATCTCAACAACCCGCCCACGGGGAAGCCCCCCCACCCCCAACGCGATGTCGAGTCCAAGGGAACCGCTTGAAAAAACAGGGATATTTGGAAGTGCATCCCCCGCCCCCAACCTCATAATCGCCCCTTTTCCAAACTGTTTCTCTATCTGAGCTACTGCCAGTTCGAGCGCCTTTCCCTTGTGATCTTCTTTCTCGTCTTTTCCAGCCATTTATTCTCCTCAAAATATTTTAAAATGTGATTATTTATGCAACCATCTAAACAACGCTTTTTTTATCGAAAAACTTCGTAACGATTCAGCATGCCACTATTTCTCTTCAGGGCAAGACACGAGGAGTGCAGAACCGCAACGTATGTCCATACTGAGGATTCGAGCACGGCAGCAACGCTGCCATGGAGGAATGGGTCTCGCGAAGCCAAAGAGGGGGTATGCTGAATTGTTACTATCCTCTGAGCGGGGCCGCCAGTATACACTTATACAGCGACCCCTCCGGCCTCAACTCACTTTCCATAAGCATGACTTCCTTCACCTCACATCGCCCCAACTGCACATTTTCTTCCTGCTTCATCCAGGGGCTCAGATGATCTGTCTCGCCTCCCCCCTTACGGACCCGCCCCAAGGTAACATGAGGCTGGAATGGGCGTGCCTCCACCGGGATGTCGAGCGCAGCAATGCCGATTTTATATTTCTTTTGCATTGCCATGAGCAAGGGCGATTCAGAAACGCCAACCCAGATGAGCTTGGGCGACTGCCGTTCAGGGAACGCACCCAAACGGGCAATCTCCAGCGAAAAAGGAGGGAGATTGTTCGCAATATCCGGAACGACCTCTTTCACCTGCAGGTATTCAGGGAAGGCAAGTTCTCCCAGAAAAACAAGGGTTAAATGGAGCTGCGCCGGGGCGCCCCATCTGACTGACGGGAACCGCTCCCTTCCATCCTCCTGAATTGCAATACATTTTTCCCGAATCTCCTTAGAGATCGGTAAGGCAATAAAAAGACGAGCCGTTTTAAATCCTCCTTAATTAAAGGAAAAACTGATACACTTACCCCTCTTTTTATACCATTTTTTTATGTTTTATGTAACTCCCAGGGTCTAATGCGGTAGATCCTATTTCTCCGACAGATTCCTAAGATATTGTCGTACCCGCTCCAGAGCCATTTGCGCCGCACTTGACTGGATCGACTCCCGGTCCCCATCAAATCGAAAAGAGAAAGACCTTGCCTCATTACCATCGGAAAGAGCGATATAGACCAGCCCGACCGGTTTTTGGGCCGATCCGCCTCCGGGTCCGGCGATTCCTGTGACGGCAAGTCCCAGATCGACCCCTGCTTCTAGACGAACCCCCTCTGCCATCGCTGAGACCACCTCCGGACTGACGGCTCCCTTTGCTTTCAGGAGCCTCCCCGAAACCGATAGCAATCGTTCTTTGGAGCGATTGCTATATGTCACACATGCGGACTCGAAATAACGTGAACATCCCGGAACCCGCGTCAGGCGGGCCACAACACGTCCCCCTGTACAGGATTCGGCAACCGCAATTCGTTTTCCCCGCTCCAGAAAGAGGCGGCCCACCACCTCTTCCAGACTCTCTCCCTGAAAGCTATAACAATATGGCCCCCATCGCTTTTCGATGATCGCAGTGACATCGCCGAGTGCCTTTTCAAAATCACTGCTTAAGAACAGATCTGCTCCGGCGGGTGCAGGAGTCATATTCAACAGGACACTCGTCTCTAAGGGGGTGTCTGCAATCCATTTCTCAAGATCAGCCTGCTTGATCCCACACATCCGAATCAATCTGTTTGGACGCCCATCAGCCAAAGGGATTCCCCACATCGTTGATCATCCATCGAGCCAGATGGAGGATGCCCAGAGCATAACCGGCCGCAATGAGATCGTCCACCATCACGCCCCATCCGCCCGGAAGCCGTTCAAATATTCGAATCGGAGGAGGTTTCGTGATATCAAAAAGACGAAAAGATAAAAAGCCAGCGATCCACCAGATAACAGACGCGGGAAGAAAAAAGAGGACAATCAGCATGGCAACAATTTCGTCGATGACAATTTCGCTGGCATCTTTCTTCTTAAAAGAAGCCTCATATAAATAGGATGAATAGACCCCCAAACCAAAGAGAAGAAGGAGGAAAAGCATGAATATGGCCGTTGGGAGATGTTGAAGAAGCAGAAAGAGCAGCAGAGCAAACAAACTCCCGATCGTACCGGGAAAGAAAGGAAAATAGCCCACCCCCAGCCCGGTCGCAATTAAAGTCGACCATTTCATGTAGATATTACCCCCTTCGGTGGCCCCTGAAAACCTGATGATCTCACTGAATTATCTAATGATAAATGTCTGGGTTTAGTCGACTTGCGCCAGTCGGATATACGCATTGTACCGACTCTTAATTTCTCGTACGTAGTTGACTGGCTCCTGACCCCGTACATATCCGTGACGTGCCTTCTTTGCGTATTTTCGTTTCGATAGTAACAATAAGGCTTTTTCTACATGGTTAAACCAGCGATTCGGGTTCCAGCCTTTTTGCCTGGCAAGCCGTCTTGCGTCTTTGATGTGGCCTGCCCCTGCATTGTAGGCCGCGAGTGCGAACCACATACGGTCTTTTACATCCAGTTCCGGTTCAAAACGATTACGGACCCATTCCATGTATTTTACCCCGGCATGAATTCCTGTTTCGGGGTCTTCTATCTCGGTGAGTTTTAATTCTTTTGCGGTGCGTGGCATCACTTGCATCAAGCCTTTCGCCCCGGCCCATGACCTTGCTTTCGGGTCAAAACGACTTTCCTGGTACATTTGTGAAACGATCAGTCGCCAGTCAAAACCATATTGTTCGGCATATTTTTTCACAAGTATATCGTAAGGTGAAATCGACCCATCCGGATTAAGGTCAAGGCGTTCCTGTTTGTGTTTTTTTATCTTGTGCGGGTTCTTAAAATATTTTTTATACGTGATATTGTAAAAAAGTCCTTTGTATTCTTTTTTAATAAATTGATTAATCGCAGCTAAAAGCTGTGTGTCTTTTTCACGAACGGCCCAGGCATCTTTGCGTGGTTCGCCAAGCGAAAATGTCGCCTTTATATCTTCGCGCCAGGTCAGTTCTATATCAAGTATGTGGTTGTCTGATAAGGTGAGATCATATTCTCCACTGGCCACTTTTGCGATGATTTCTTCTGTTTCCATGGTTTCGGGCGCTTCCTTCAGATTAAACTTTATACTCTGCGATTTAAGATTTTCCAGCGTAAGCCAATAAGCACTTGAGCGGCGCACGTGAATGCTTCTTCCGGAAAGGTCTTCCGGTTTGTTTAATGATGTATCGTCGGGGCGTGTGACGATCATTTCGGATGCAAAATGAGTATGACGTGAAAAAGTGATGCCTTGCGCTTCTCGTTCGTTTGTGGCCGTCATAAAGGCCGCAATCATATCCCCTTTGCCTTTTATCAACATGGGGATCAAATCCTCATGACTGGGAGCAACAATAATTTCTAGTCTGAGTTTGTGTTTTTTTGCAAAGGCGTTCACCAGTTCATATTCAAAACCCAGTAACTCGCCCCGCCATAAAAAATAAGATGCCGCATTATTTCGCGTCAGCACGCGTAGGGTTTTGCGTTTTTTTATGCTCTCAAAATCATCCAGAAAAATGCTTTCCTGTTTTTTGGCAAGTTGTTCCTGATTCAGGTATCGGTTCAATGCCTTCAAAAGTTGCTTATTGTCTTTTCGAATACCCCAGGCCAGTGCCCTTTCATTGGTCAGGTTGATGGCAACATTAAAATCACTTCGATAAAGAGCTGTCTGTTCTAATGTATTGCTATCCAGAATCGTTAAATCTATTTGTTTGTTGGCGATCTTATCGAGTATTTCATCTTCATCCAGATTGCCCGCCAGAACCTGGCTTTTAATTTCAGGGAATTCCTGCCGAAGCGCATTTAATGTTTCTTCATACGATGTATTTTTTTGGACAGAAACCGTTCTGTTTTTTAAATCCGATGGACGCTTTATGGACTGATCCTTGGCATGGGAAATTAGTTGTTCTCGTGAGTGATCGATAGGAACCGTAAAGGCAATGTGCTGCTTTCGGCTTTGGGTGACGGTAAGATTGGCGGCAATAAGGTCGCCTTTGCCTTCTATAAGATGCGGAATCAGTTCCTCAAAGTTTTTCACGTAAACCAGGACCGGTTCAAGTTTGATACTGCGGGCAAAGTGAGCTGCCAGCTCCTGCTCCATATCCTGCGGACGACCTTCTCTGGGAAGCCATGAACCACTGCGTTGAGGCACCAGGATGCGGAGCCTACCACGGGATTGAAGTGCCGCAAGATCACCTTGCTCAAGGTAAACCTCTGATATTGCCTCTGGTTCAGACTTTGATTCACTCTGTTTCGCAACTGGGAATTGTGTTTCTGTTTTGCGTTCCGTTGTGGACGGTGTCTTTCCGTCAGAACAAGACACCAGGAAAATCAGGGCAAGAAGAAAAAGAAAAACCGGAATCGGAGAGCGTGATTGCATATTTATACCTATGTAGTTCTATATTGAGTAAATTTCTGACAGATTTTGAGGGACATCCACACCTAATTGAAGAACTCCTTTATGAATGGATGCCATCTGGAAAATCTAACACCACCCAGACGGTGGAGAAGAACGATGGCGGTCTCTCGGGCATAAAGCGGAAAGGTTTCAGGTTCGGGCCGCAGAGAAAGATACAAGTGTCATGGCCTAATCTTCCTTTGTATCCGCAGGGTCGGACACCTCACTCAGACCCACCGCGGAGGAAAGCGCTTCTTTTTCAATCATCGCGTCGTCAATTGTCAAAAGGAAGGTGACCAATTTCTCCAGTTCCCCTATCGTCAATTTTCGACTGTAATCGGACGGCATACCGTCTCCGTCTCGAAACCCAGGAAGGATAAATGCCGCCGGGTTCAGAATCGACTCCTCGACATATTCTCGTTCTGTCGTCGCCTTCGCACGTCCTTCTGAGACTGCTTTTTGGTATTCCGGAGAGGCCAGGTGAAGCGCGGCAGTGCTTTTCATGGCCAGGATGGGTCCGATGAGGCCGTCCCGGGCGATCGAAACTCCAGGAATCCTGTGGCAAACAAAACAGCCGGTTCTTTCAATGATTGCCTCGAGCGAATTCGTCACTTTTTCGGTTTCGGCCAGACTCTCAATGGAGGCAAAAACCTTGGGCGAACCGTCTGGCAGAGGGAGTTCCTTCTTAAAGTAGTTTTGCCAGTCTTCCTTCGCCGTGACCTTGCTGAAATCCCCGGGCGTGTCTTTTGCCTGAAGGTAGGATGCGACGGCAATGATTTCATAATCACTCAAAAGAAAGGGCAGGTGGTTCATGACCTGCATTTCGCTTCTTAGATCGTCGCTTCCGGGAATGCCGAAACCTTCGACCACATAGCAATCCGGGCAATAGATCGATTCTAGGATGTATTCCCCTCCGGTCCTGGCTTTTGCATTAAGACCGGAGACCGGTTCGGGGGCTTCGGCATATTTCTCTGAAAACATCTTGTAACGCGCGCCTTGTGTTCGCCCGTGTGATCTCGCTTCAAGACCTCTCAGATCAGGACAACGGTCCTGTTTGTGTCCTTCCACAAAAAGATGACAAAAAGCGCACTTTCCTTTCCCAATAGGCATCCGGTCAAATTTCCCTGAGAGGGCAATTTCCAATGTCGGGTTGTTGGTCCCGAAGATGACGAACTCCCCTTCTTCCACCAAGGTGGCCGCGGAGAAAAGTTTTTCAAGGTCTGGCGGTGCCTCCTGTTTTATTGTCGTCTTCACACTTTTTTTAAGGTTTTTACGACCCTTGAAGACAAAAACCGTCAGGCCAACCGCAGCGATGAGAACCAAGGCCAATTTCCACTTTGGGACGGATTGCTCATAGAAAGGATTACCCATATTGTAAACTGACTCCTCTTTTGTATGAAGATCTTGCGGACAGACCAAGAATAATGAAACGGTGGGGCGAACCCCAGTCACTATTTAGTACCACAGTCTTCCATATGGATTAAAGGGAAAAAATTAGCGTATGTTCCCACCGTCAGGATGGGAATTGAATACTAAAACTCCCTCCGTTTGGGAGTTATAACTGAAAGTGGTGTATGGAGGGCTTGAAAAAAAGCGGCGTATCTGGTTGATTTGAAACTGCGAATGA